>NZ_BAABCQ010000083.1:0-26418 GCF_039539045.1 Streptomyces marokkonensis | reverse complement strand
TCTTCGAACCCGAACTCGTCGTCCGCGGCTCCACCGCACAGGCATCCGCCAAGTAGGCGGAAGACACCGACGACGGCACGACGCCCGGATCGACACCCGGATCGGATCCCCCGATCGACGCGCCCGAAGCGCCCCCTGGATCGATGACGGTCCTGTCGAACGGGTCGCCGACTGGCGCAATTCCCTTGCATAGTTTGCGCTACTCTTGCGTTCGTGACGCGACGACTTGCTCAAGTAGCGAAGAAGGTTGGGGTCAGCGAGGCCACGGTCAGCCGGGTGCTCAATGGCAAGCCCGGTGTCTCCGATGCGACCCGGCAGTCCGTGCTGAGCGCGTTGGACGTCCTGGGGTACGAACGGCCGACGCAGCTGCGGGGTGAGCGGGCGCGACTGGTGGGGCTGGTGCTGCCCGAGCTGCAGAACCCGATCTTCCCGGCGTTCGCCGAGGTCATCGGCGGCGCGCTGGCCCAACAGGGACTGACACCCGTGCTGTGCACGCAGACCAAGGGTGGCGTCTCCGAGGCCGACTACGTCGAACTGCTGCTACAGCAACAGGTGTCCGGCGTGGTCTTCGCCGGTGGGCTGTTCGCGCAGGCGGACGCCCCGCACGACCACTACCGGCTGCTCGCGGAACGCAACATCCCGGTGGTGCTGATCAACGCCTCCATCACGGACCTCGACTTCCCCTGTATCGCCTGCGACGACGCGGTGGCCGTGGAGCAGTCCTGGCGGCACCTGGTCTCCCTCGGGCACGAGCGGATCGGTCTGGTGCTCGGTCCCAGCGACCACATCCCCTCCCGCCGGAAGCTGGCCGCCGCCCGGGAAGCTGCCCAGGCCCTGCACTCCGAACTGCCCGAGGAGTTCGTCGAGCGGGCGATCTTCTCCCTGGAAGGCGGCCAGGCCGCCACCTCCCGCCTGCTGGAACGCGGAGTCACCGGCATCATCTGCGCCAGCGACCCCCTCGCCCTCGGCGCCATCCGCGCCGCACGCCGGCGCGGACACCACGTCCCCCGCGACATCTCCGTCGTCGGCTACGACGACTCCGCCTTCATGACCTGCACCGAACCCCCGCTCACCACCGTCCGCCAACCCATCGAAGCCATGGGACGCGCCGCCGTCGACCTCCTCTGCGCCCAGATCCAGGGCACCGAAGTACCCCACGGAGAGCTCCTCTTCGAACCCGAACTCGTCGTCCGCGGCTCCACCGCACAGGCATCCGCCAAGTAACCGCCTCTCAGCATCTTCGACGAGCTGTCCAGCAATTACGAAATCAGCGCGAGATATTGCGTGCTCTTGTTCACGGTGGTTGAGTGAGCGGCGCCCCACAACGCATCGGCGGTGGGGCGCCTTCCACGTTCATGCCCGAAGGGGACCACCCATGAGAAGTGCTCGGCTCCGCCGTACCCGTCGTGCCGGCGCCATCACACTCGTCTCCGCTCTCACCCTGACCGCTCTGGCCGCCTGCGGCACGAGCAGCAGTGACGACGACGGCGGCGGTTCCGAAGGCAGCAGCGGGTCCTCCGACCCGGCTGCTCCGCTGGACCCGAAGACCAAGGTGACCATCACCATCGACTGCATGCCCCCGGCGGCGAAGGCGGCCGAGCTCAAGGAGTGGAAGGAGGACGTCAAGGAGTTCAACAAGACGTACCCCAACGTCACCATCGAGGGCCGCTCCACTCCGGGCCAGTGCCTGGAACCGCCGCGCTTCACGGCGATGCTGAAGGCCAAGTCGCAGCCCGACGTCTTCTACACGTACTTCACCGACCTGCCCCAGGTGCTGGACGCCGACGGCGCCGAGGACATCACCGCGTACGTCAACGAGAAGACCGTGCCGCTCCTGAAGGACATCGACCCGAACGTCCTCGGCTCGCTCAAGCACGAGAACAAGCTGTACGGCCTGCCCACCAGCAACTACACGATGGGCCTGCTGATCAACCGGGCGCTCTTCGAGAAGGCCGGACTCGACCCGGACGCCCCGCCGCGCACCTGGGACGAGGTCCGCACCGCCGCCAAAAAGATCGCCGGCCTGGGCGAAGGAATCGCCGGCTTCGGCGAGTACAGCGCGGGCAACACCGGCGGCTGGCACTTCACCGCCCAGATGTTCAGCCTCGGCGGCGAGGTGGTCGACGCGAGCGGCAAGAAGGCGGCGTTCAACAACGAGCTGGGCAAGCAGGTCGCCGAAAACCTCCACGCCATGCGCTGGGAGGACGAGAGCATGGGCAAGACCCAGCTGCTGAAGTGGGGCGACCTGCAGAAGCAGATCGCCACCGACAAGCTCGGCATGTTCCTCGCCGCACCCGACGACATCACGTACATGGTGCAGCAACTCGGCGCCGACTACGAGAACTTCGGCATGGGCCCGATCCCGGGCTCCAAGAACACCCTGGCCGGCGGCAACAACTACATGATCAAGAAGGGGATCTCCGCCGACAAGATCAAGGCCGGCGTCGCCTGGCTCAACTTCCAGAACCTCACCGTCGGCGAGGGCCAGTTCAACTGGGCCCGCAAGAAGACCGACAAGCTGCCGGTCGGCCTCCCCCAGCCCAACTTCTGGCTGAACGAGTCGAAAACGAAGGACGACGCGGCCCGGGTCGAGCACGCCACCATGCCGGTCGAGAACTTCAAGGCGTATCTGGACAACCCGGTCCCGGGCAAGGCCGAGCCGCCGAAGGCCCAGGAGCTCTACAAGGTCCTGGACAACGTGATGTCCGGCATCCTCACCAACGAGGACGCCGACGTCGACAAGCTGCTCTCCACCGCGGAGCAGCAGGTCAACCAGGTCCTGGCCACGCAGTGACCGGCTCCCTCGGGGGGCGGGCCGTACCGCTCCCCGGGGCCCACGAGACCAGTCCCAAGGAGCGACGATGTCGGCCCCCAGCCCGACCCCGAGCAAGGCGGCGAGATCCCGCCACTCCCAGCCGCCGCCGGCCGGGCCGCCCTCGCCCGGCGGGTCCTTCGGCGGGAACCTCCGGCGCAATCTCACCGCCCACGGCTTCCTGATCGGGGCGGTCCTCTGCTTCGCGTTCTTCTCCTGGTACCCCATGGTCCGGGAGTTCTTCCTCGCCTTCCAGAAGACGGACCAGGGCGAGGTCTCCTTCGTCGGCCTGGACAACCTGCGCACGGTCTTCAACGACCCGGCCTTCTGGCAGGCATGGCGCAACACGCTGCTGTTCACCGTGCTGGCCCTCGTCTTCGGCTTCGCCGTGCCCTTCGCGGTCGCCCTGGTCATCAACGAACTCCGGCACGGCAAGGGATACTTGCGGCTGCTGGTCTATCTGCCGGTGATGCTGCCCCCGGTCGCCGCCGTGCTGCTCTTCAAGTACCTGTACGACCCCGGCTACGGCATGCTCAACGAGCTGTTCGGCTTCTTCGGGCTGCCCGAGCAGCAGTGGCTGCAGGATCCCGACCTGTCCATGCTCTCCGTGGTCATCGCGTCGACCTGGATGAACATGGGCGGCGCGGCGCTGATCTACCTCGCCGCGCTCCAGGGCATCCCCGGTGAGCTGTACGAGGCGGCGGAGCTCGACGGGGCCGGGCTGCTGCGCAAAATCTGGCACGTGACGATCCCGCAGACCCGTCTCATCCTCTCCCTGATGCTGCTCATGCAGATCATCGCCACGATGCAGGTCTTCGTGGAGCCCTTCCTGCTCACCGGCGGCGCCGGCCCCGAGGGCTCGACCACCACCGTCGTCTACCTCATCTACCAGTACGCCTTCAACTTCAACGACTACGGCGCCGCGGCCGCCCTCGGCCTGCTGCTCCTCGTACTCCTCGCCGCATTCTCGGCGGCGTACGTGAAGCTCAGCCGCGCCGAGGACGAGTAGAGAGCCCCGGGGGAAACCACAGATGTCCACACGCACGCTCATCTCACCGGCCCAACTCGCCCGGCCCCGCGGCAAGGTCCTCTACTGGGTGACGTTCGGCGGTGTCGTCGCGCTCTTCACCGTCGTCTTCCTCGGCCCGATGTACTGGATGGTCTCCAGCGGCTTCAAGGACACCCAGGAAGTCGTCCGGACACCTCCGACACTGGTTCCCGAGTCGTTCGAACCCGACAACTACGCGCAGGCGTGGAACGTCATGGACCTGGCCGGGCTGCTGGGGAACACGCTGTTCTACGCGTTCGGCGCGCTGGTCTTCCAACTGGTCCTCGACGTGGCCGCGGCGTACTCCCTGTCCAAGCTCCGCCCGGTCTTCGGCAAGGCCATCCTCGGCATGATGCTGGCCACGCTGATGATCCCGGCGACCGTGCTGGTCGTGCCGCAGTACCTGACGGTGCTCGACGTGCCGATCTTCGAACGCAACCTGCTCAACACGCCGTGGGCGATCTGGCTGCCCTCGGTGACCAACGCCTTCAACATCTTCCTGCTCAAGCGGTTCTTCGACTCGATCCCGAGGGAGCTGCTGGACGCCGCGTCCATGGACGGCGCCTCGCCGATGCGCACCCTGTGGTCGATCGTGCTGCCCATCTCGCGGCCGATTCTCGGCGTGGTGTCCATCTTCGCGATCGTGGGCGTCTGGAAGGACTTCCTCTGGCCCATGCTGACGCTGCCCGACCCGGCCAAGCAGACGTTGAACGTCGGCATCTACTCCCTGTCCAACGGGGTGCCCGTCAACGTGCTGATCGCCGCGCTCACCATGGCCTCGCTGCCGACCCTGATCATCTTCCTGATCTTCCAGCGCAACATCATGGGCGGACTCACGGCCGGCGGGCTCAAGGGCTGAGGTACTCCGCCCGCGCCCCCTCCCATCCCTTCTCCTGTCCTCCCCGCCCCTCTTCCTTCCTCCCCGCCAGTCCTCCTCCCCGCCCCACCGGCTCGTCCCCGTCAGCCTTCGCCGCCGGCTCGTCCGACGCCCCGCCCTGTGCGGGCCGACGGCGAAAATCCAACCTGCCCGAAAGGACCGTCACGTGGCAGCCCCCAACCCGCACCGCACCGAAGACTGGTGGCGCGACGCCGTCATCTACCAGGTGTACCCCCGCAGTTTCGCCGACGGCGACGGCGACGGCACCGGTGACCTCGCGGGCGTACGTGCGAGACTGCCGTACCTCGCCGAACTCGGTGTCGACGCCGTCTGGTTCACCCCCTGGTACGTCTCACCGCTGGTCGACGGCGGCTACGACGTGGCCGACTACCGCACGATCGACCCGGCCTTCGGCACCCTCGGTGAGGCCGAGAAGCTGATCGCCGAGGCGCGGGAGCTGGGTATCCGCACCATCGTCGACATCGTCCCCAACCACGTCTCGGACCAGCACGCCTGGTTCCGGGCGGCGCTGGCGGCCGGCCCGGGCAGCCCGGAGCGGGAGCGCTTCCACTTCCGTCCCGGGCGCGGGGAGCACGGCGAACTGCCGCCGAACAACTGGCCCTCCCAGTTCTCCGGCCGCACCTGGACCCGCGTCCCGGACGGCGAGTGGTACCTCCACCTCTTCACGCCGGAGCAGCCCGACCTCAACTGGGCTCACCCCGAGGTGCGCCGGGAGCACGAGGACGTACTGCGCTTCTGGTTCGGGCGCGGCGTCGCGGGTGTGCGCATCGACTCCGCCGCCCTGCTCGCGAAGCACCCCGCGCTCGCGGACTTCGAGGAGGGCGTCGACCCGCACCCCTACATCGACCAGGACGAACTGCACGACATCTACCGCTCCTGGCGGGCCGTCGCCGACGAGTACGGGGGCGTCTTCGTGGGTGAGGTGTGGCTGCCCGACGCGGAGCGCTTCGCCCGCTACCTGCGGCCCGACGAGCTGCACACCGCCTTCAACTTCAACTTCCTGTCCTGCCCCTGGGACCCGGACCGGCTGCGCCGGACCATCGACGACACCCTGGCCGAGCACGCCCCGGTCGGCGCCCCCGCCACCTGGGTGCTCTGCAACCACGACGTGACCCGCACCGTGACCCGGTACGGCCGTGCGAACACCGGCTTCGACTTCGCGACGAAGGCCTTCGGCACTCCGACCGACCTCGCCCTCGGGACCCGGCGCGCCCGGGCCGCAGCCCTGCTGACGCTGGCCCTGCCCGGGTCGGTCTACCTGTATCAGGGGGAGGAACTCGGTCTGCCCGAGGCGGACGTACCGCTCGACCGGATCCAGGATCCGATGCATTTCCGTTCCGGGGGCACCGATCCGGGCCGGGACGGCTGCCGCGTACCGCTGCCGTGGTCGGCCGACGCCCCGTACTGCGGCTTCGGCTCCGAGGCGGAACCCTGGCTGCCGCAGCCCGCCGGCTGGTCGGCGTACGCGGCGGACCGCCAGAGCACCGACCCGGAGTCGATGCTCGCGCTCTACCGCCGGGCACTGCGCCTGCGGCGCTCCGCCGACGGTCTCGGTGACGGTTTCGGCGACGGCCCGCTCGACTGGCTGCCCGCGCCGGACGGCGTCCTCGCGTTCCAGCGCGCGGGCGGCCTGATCTGTGTCGCCAACCTGTCCCCCGGGCCGGTCGGGCTGCCGGCACACAGCACGCTCCTGCTCCGCAGCGGGCCGCTCGACTCCGACGGCCGGCTCCCGGCGGACACGGCGGTGTGGCTGCGCACCTGACGTGCCCCCTGGCGGTGCCCCGCTCGGCGCCCGTCGGCCACGCACCGCCGTCGGCCGCGACCGCCGTCGCCGCGCACCGCCGTCGCCGGGCGCTCCGAGGCAGGGCAGAATCGGGGCAGGAGGCTGTGGGAGGAGGCGACGCGTGCGGGAACGACCGTGGCTGCGCGGGCTCCGCCGGCCTCCCGAGCCCCTGGTGGGCGGCCGCCGGGCGCTGAAGGCGGCTCTGCGGCCGGTGACCGAGGCGGTGCGCGCCCGGCGTCGGCTGGCGTGGCTGAACGAGGCCGGTATGCGCATCGGGACCACGCTGGACCTGCGGCGCACGTCTGAGGAGCTGGCCGGCTTCACCGTGCCCGAACTGGCCGACGGGTGCGCGGTGGACCTGCTGGAGTCGGTGCTCCGGTTCCAGCAGGGCGATCACTTCGAGGGGAAGGCGGGTACCCCCGAGCTCCGGGCCATGGCGGTCTCGGAGGTCCCGGGGCTGAACCTCGCGCCGGACCCGGTGGGCGAGATGTCGGTGTACACCGCCGACCGCCTGGTGCGCACGTGTCTGACCACTCGGAAGCCGGTGCTGGTCACCCGTATGGAGCCGTCCGACTTCCACGCCGTCGCGCCCACCCCCGAGGCGGCCGATCTCATGCGGCGCGCGGGCGTCCACTCGTACCTCGCGGTACCGCTGATCGCACGCGGGGTGCTGCTGGGCCTGGCCGACCTCGTCCGGGCCGGCAGCCGGACACCGTTCACGCGTGCCGACGTGGCGCTGGTGATGGAGCTGGCGTCCAGGGCCGCCGTGTACATCGACAACGCCCGGCTCTACGGGCGGGAACGCGAGCACGTGGTCACGCTCCAGCGGGCCCTGCTCCCGCGGTCCAGCCCGAGTACACCCGGGCTGGAGGTGTCCTCGTGCTACGACCCGGCCGGTGATCCGGCCGCCGTGGGCGGCGACTGGTTCGACGTGGTCGCGCTGCCCAGCGGCCGTACCGCGCTGATGGTGGGTGACGTGATGGGGCGCGGCCTGGCCGCCGCCGCGACCATGGGCCGGCTGCGCACGGTGGCCCGTACGCTGATGGCCCTCGACATCGCGCCCGAACAGCTGCTGGCCCGGCTGGACCTGGCCGCCCGCGATCTGGAGGAGGACGAGGTCGCCACCTGTCTGTGCGCGGTCTACGACCCGTGCGGCAGTACCTTCCGCATCGCCAGCGCCGGCCACCCGCCGCCGCTGCTGACCGGGCCCGACGGCACCGCCTCGTTCCTGGACGTGCCCGCCGGGGCGCCGCTGGGGTGCGGGGTGATCCCGTACGACCCGGTCGACTGTCCCGTGCCCGAGCGGGGGCGGCTCACGCTGTACACGGACGGCCTGATCAGGTCGCGCACCGCCGACCTCGCCTCCCAGATGGAACGGCTGCGCAGGGCCGTCGGCGAGGGTGTGCCCGGGGACGACACGGGGTGCCGGACGGTCACCGAGCGGGTCGGCGGCGACCGGTCCGACGACGCGATCGTCCTGATCGCCGCCGCCCGCCCGCTCTCTCCGGAGGGTGACGTGTACGTGCGCACCCTGCCGCCGGACGGCAAGGCCGCCGGAATGGCCCGTGCGGTGGTGCGCGAGCAACTGGTGAGGTGGGGCCTGGAGGATCTCGTCGACTCGACGGAGCTGGTCGTCAGCGAGCTGGTCGCCAACGCCCTGAGATACGGGAACGCCCCCGGTGAGCTGCGGCTGCTGCGCCACGAGCGGCGGTTGTCGGTGGAGGTCTCCGACTCCGGGCCGGATCTGCCGCGGATCCAGCGCGCGGACGTGAGCGACGAGAGCGGGCGCGGTCTCCAGCTGATCAACATGATGTGCCGGAGCTGGGGTTCGTGCCGCACGCCCGAGGGGAAGGTCGTGTGGGCCGAGCAGGACCTGCCCGTGCGGGGCGGGCCGGCCGGCCCCCAGTAGCACCCGCGCCGTTCCGCCCCGCACCGTCCTCCTTCCCCCCCCGCTCTCCCTGCGCGGCTACGCCGCCGTCCCGGCCTTCTCCGGTGTCCCCGCCTTCCCCGCGCTTTCCGCCTTCTCCAGCGTGCCCGTCTTCTCCGGTGCCCGCCGCCCGAACTGGGTGCGGTGCAGTTGGGCGTAGCGGCCGCCGGCCGTCAGGAGTTCGTCGTGGGTGCCGCGTTCCACGATGCGGCCCGCCTCGACCACCAGGATCTGGTCGGCCGCACGGATCGTGGACAGCCGGTGCGCGATCACGACGGCCGTCCTGCCCTCCAGGGCCTCGGTGAGGGCCTCCTGGACGGCCGCCTCGGAGGTGTTGTCGAGGTGGGCGGTGGCCTCGTCGAGGATGACGACGCGCTGGCGGGCCAGCAGCAGCCGGGCGATGGTCATGCGCTGGCGCTCACCGCCGGAGAGCCGGTAGCCGCGCTCGCCGACCACCGTGTCGAGACCGTCGGGCAGGGAACGTGCGAGGTCGGTCAGGCGGGCGCGGCGCAGCGCGTCCCACAGTTCGGTGTCGGTGGCTTCAGGACGGGCCAGCAGCAGGTTGGCGCGCACGGTGTCGTGGAAGAGGTGGCCGTCCTGCGTGACCATGCCGACGGTGTCGCGCAGGGAACGGGCGCCCAGGTCGCGGACGTCGACGCCGCCGACGCGCACGGTGCCGCCGTCGGCGTCGTACAGGCGCGGCAGCAGCCCGGCGATGGTCGACTTGCCGGCGCCGGAGGAGCCGACGAGCGCGATCGTCTGGCCGGGTTCGGCGCGGAAGGAGAGGCCGTGCAGGACCTCCTCGCCGCCCCGGGTGTCCAGGGAGGCGACCTCCTCGAGGGAGGCCAGGGAGACCTTGTCGGCGGACGGGTAGCCGAAGCGGACGTCGTCGAACTCGACGGCGACCGGGCCGTCGGGGACGGGGCGGGCGTCGGGCTTCTCGTCGATGAGGGGGGTGAGGTCCAGCACCTCGAAGACCCGCTCGAAGCTGACCAGGGCGCTCATGACCTCCACGCGGGCCCCGGCGAGCGCGGTGAGCGGTGCGTACAGCCGGGTCAGGAGCAGCGCAAGCGCCACGACGGCGCCCGGGTCCAGGGTGCCGCGCAGGGCGAACCAGCCGCCGAGGCCGTAGACGAGCGCCAGGGCGAGGGCGGAGACCAGGGTGAGGGCGGTGATGAACGCCGCCTGGGCGGTGGCGGTGCGCACCCCGATGTCCGCGACGCGGCGGGCGCGGTCGGCGAACTCGGCCGACTCGTCCTCGGGGCGGCCGAACAGCTTGATCAGTGTGGCGCCGGGGGCCGAGAAGCGCTCGGTCATACGGGTGCCCATGGCGGCGTTGAGGGTGGCGGCCTCGCGCTGCATGAGGGCCATGCGGCGGCCCATGCGCCGGGCGGGGAGCACGAACACCGGGAGCAGCGCCAGGGCGAGGAGGGTGATCTGCCAGGAGAGGGTGAGCATGACGGCGAAGGTGAGCAGCAGCGTGACCAGGTTGCTGACCACGCCGGACAGGGTGTTGCTGAAGGCCCGCTGGGCGCCGATGACGTCGTTGTTGAGACGGGAGACCAGCGCTCCCGTACGAGTACGTGTGAAGAACGCGACCGGCATGCGCTGCACATGATCGAACACAGCCGTGCGCAGATCGAGGATGAGTCCCTCGCCGAGCCTCGCCGAAAGCCTGCGGGAGAGGATGCCGAGCACCGCCTCGGCGACCGCGATGAGTGCGATGAGGAGGGCGAGGCGTACGACCGTGCCCTCGTCGTCGCCGGACACGATCGTGTCCACGACGCGGCCGGCCAGGACGGGTGTGGCGACGGCGAGCAGCGCCGTCATCACCCCGAGTAGGACGAACCGGGCGATGCTGCGGCGATGCGGGCGGGCGAAGGCGCCGATGCGGCGCAGCGTCGCGCGGGCGAGGGGTCGGCGCTCCTGCTCGGCGTTCATGACGCTGTGCAGCTGGGTCCAGGCTGTGGTCTCCATGCTCATGCGAGTGACGGTAGAACCTCGATCAACCTTGAGGTCAAGAGCCGGTCGCCCGCCATCCGTAAACCCTCGTCCGCGCGTCGGCCACCCGTAGTTGGCGCCGTAGGGGGAATCTCTCGTGGTGTGACAGCGGTAGAACTCCCCGAGCCGGCCGTCTCCGGCCGCGGCCCCGGTCCTCGCGTCGACCCTCGCGACGGTCGTGTCCGGCTGGTCCGGCGGGTCTTCTGCGTGCTTCCACTGCTGTTGCTCACCGTGGTGGCGGTGCGGCACCGGTCCGTGCTCGCCGAGGGCTTCGGTCATCTCGCCACGGCCCGGTGGCCCTGGTTGCTGGCCGCGGCCTGCGCGACCTGTCTGACCTGGGTCGCCGCGGCCTTCACCCGGCAGGGCGCCGTGGTGGAGCGGCTGCCCCGGCGGCGGCTGCTCGCCACACAGTTCGCGGCGGGCGCGGCCAACCACCTGCTGCCGACGGGGCTGGGGGCGAGCGCGGTCAACCTGCGGTTCATGGCGGTGTGCGGGCTACCGCTCGCCCGTTCCTCGGCCGCCCTCGCCCTGTACCTGCTGGCGGAGAGCGTCGGACGCGTCGCGCTGCTGGGTGTCCTGCTGATCGCGTTCCCCGGCGCGCTGCGGCTCGGCACGCTGTTGCCCGAGGGGGCCGCGGGGCCGCTGCTGATCGCCGCGGGCGCGGTGCCGGTGGTGGCGGCGGGCGTACTCGCGCTGGTGCCACGGCTGCGTACGGCGGTGGTGTCCTTCCTGCGGACGGCGCTCGGCGAGGCCCGCTCGGTGCACACCCGCCCGGCGCGGGCGCTGGCGCTGTGGGGCGGCGCGTTCACCTTTCCGGCGCTCCAGGCGGCGGCGCTGGTCCTGGTGGGGCGGTCGCTGGGGTTGTCGGTGCCGGCCGCGCACATGGCGGTGGCGTATCTGGCGGCGACGGTCGCGGTGGCGCTGGTGCCCACGCCGGGCGGTATCGGTTCGGTGGAGGCGGCGCTGGTCGTGGCGCTGGTGGCGGCGGGCGGCCCGGCGGCCGTGGCCACGGCGGTGGTGCTCGCGTTCCGGCTGATGACCGTGTGGCTGCCGCTGCTGCCGGGGGCGCTGACGCTGGCCGCGCTGGTACGGACGAGGGTGATCTGAGGCCGGAACACCCCGCCTCGCTCCTCCGCACTCCTGTGCGCGGTACCGACCACTGCCCGGCATACGGCAGGATGAACGGTCGCGCCGGTCGAACTGCCTTGCGGGCCGGGGCGATCGCGCATCCCCGGTCCAGCAGGCATCGAGCAGGTGACGACGTGACGAGACTTCACATCCGGCCGTCGGCGAGGGACTTCGCCGTAGCCGTATCCTCCGGAGGTGGCCGGTGACGGACGACCCGACCATGGACCACCTGGTACCCGCCGGCATCGCGCTGGTGGCGGGCCTGCTGGGGGCTTTCCTGCTGCGCATGCTGCTGCGCTGGCTGGCGGGACACGCCGGGCGGACCCGCTGGAGCGGCGACGACGTCATCGTGGCGACGCTGCGCACCGTGGCGCCGTGGGCGGCGGTCGCGGGCGGTGTGGCGGGTGCGGCGGCGGCGCTGCCGCTGACACGGGCGGTGCAGCACGGCGTCAACCAGGTGCTGACGATGCTGCTGATCTTCGTGGTGACGGTGTCGGCGGCCCGGGTGGTCGCCGGCCTGGTGCGCACGGTGACGCTGTCCCGCTCCGGTGTCGCCGGGTCGGCCACGATCTTCGTCAACATCACCCGCATCCTGGTGCTGGCCATCGGCATCCTGGTGATGCTGCAGTCGGTGGGCATCTCCATAGCGCCGCTGCTCACCGCCCTGGGCGTCGGTGGTCTGGCGGTCGCGCTGGCCCTTCAGGACACACTGGCCAACCTCTTCGCGGGTGTGCACATCCTGGCCTCGAAGACCGTGCAGCCGGGTGACTACATCCAGCTCAGCAGCGGCGAGGAGGGCTACGTCGAGGACATCAACTGGCGGCAGACCACCGTCCGCGAACTGTCCAACAACCTGGTCGTGATCCCTAACGGCCAGCTCGCGAAGTCGAACATGACGAACTTCATGCGGCCCGAGCAGCGGATGACCATCCTGGTCCAGGTCGGCGTCTCCTACGACAGTGACCTGGAGCACGTGGAGCGGGTGACGACCGAGGTGGTCGCCGAGGTGATGACCGAGATCACCGGCGCGGTGCCGGAGCACGAGCCCGCGGTGCGCTTCCACACCTTCGGCGACTCGCGGATCGGCTTCACGGTGATCCTGGGCGTCGGCGAGTTCAGCGACCAGTACCGGATCAAGCACGAGTTCATCAAGCGCCTGCACAGGCGCTACCGCGAGGAGGACATCCGCATTCCGGCGCCCGCCCGGAGGGTCGCGCTCCAGCAGGGTTCCGTGGTGTTCCCGCAGCAGCGGGCGGGCGAGGATGTCGTCCCGCTCGCCTGATCACCGTTGACCCGTCCGGCCCGGTCACCACCCGGTCACCCACCCGTTCGGTCACTTGTCGGCAGGGGCCGTGCGGCCGGTTGTCCGGGAATCACCGCACGGCCCCTGTCGAGCCCGGGGCGATCACGAGATATCTTGATGTCGAGCAATGTTGCAGACGTGGAGCGGAGCACCCGGTGACTGACTCGACCATCATCTATACACACACTGACGAGGCCCCGGCCCTGGCGACGTATTCGTTCCTGCCGGTGGTCCGGGCATACGCCTCGCAGGCGGGTGTCGCGGTCGAGACCCGCGACATCTCGCTGGCAGGCCGCATCATCGCCCTGTTCCCGGAGTACCTGACCGAGGACCAGCGCATTCCGGACGCCCTCGCGGAGCTCGGCGAGCTGGCCAAGACCCCCGCGGCCAACATCATCAAGCTGCCGAACATCTCGGCGTCCATCCCGCAGCTCAAGGCCGCGATCGCCGAGCTGCAGGGCCAGGGCTACGCGCTGCCGGCCTACCCGGACGACCCGAAGACCGACGAGGAGCGCGACGTCCGCGCCCGCTACGACAAGGTCAAGGGCTCCGCGGTCAACCCGGTCCTGCGCGAGGGCAACTCCGACCGCCGCGCCCCGGCCTCGGTGAAGAACTACGCCAAGAACCACCCGCACCGCATGGGCGCCTGGACCGGCGAGTCCAAGACCAACGTCGCGACCATGGGCGAGAACGATTTCCGCTCCACCGAGAAGTCCGCGGTGATCGCCGAGGACGGCACGCTGCGGATCGAGCTGGTCGGCGACGACGGCACCACCACGGTGCTGCGCGAGTCCGTCCCCGTGAAGAAGGACGAGGTCGTCGACGCCTCCGTGCTGCGCGTCGCCGCGCTGCGCGAGTTCCTCACGGCCCAGATCGCCCGCGCCAAGTCCGAGGGCATCCTGTACTCCGTGCACCTCAAGGCCACGATGATGAAGGTCTCCGACCCGATCATCTTCGGCCACGTGGTCCGCGCCTTCTTCCCGAAGACCTTCGCCCAGTACGGCGAGGCGCTCGCCAAGGCCGGCCTCACCCCGAACGACGGTCTGGGCGGCATCTACAAGGACCTGGAGTCCCTGCCCGAGGGTGCCGAGATCAAGGCCTCCTTCGACGCCGAGCTCGCCGAGGGCCCGGAGCTGGCGATGGTCGACTCCGCCAAGGGCATCAGCAACCTGCACGTGCCCTCCGACGTCATCATCGACGCCTCCATGCCGGCCATGATCCGCACCTCCGGCCACATGTGGGGCCCGGACGACCAGGAGCACGACGCCCTCGCCGTCATTCCGGACTCCTCCTACGCCGGCGTGTACCAGGCCGTCATCGAGGACTGCCGCGCCAACGGCGCCTACGACCCCTCCACGATGGGCTCGGTCCCGAACGTCGGCCTCATGGCGCAGAAGGCCGAGGAGTACGGCAGCCACGACAAGACCTTCGAGATCCCGAGCACGGGCACGGTCCGCCTGGTCGACCAGAACGGCACCGCCGTCCTGGAGCAGACGGTCTCCGCCGGTGACATCTTCCGCGCCTGCCAGACCAAGGACGCGCCGATCCGCGACTGGGTGAAGCTGGCCGTCACCCGCGCCCGCGCCACCGGCGACCCGGCCGTCTTCTGGCTGGACGAGGGCCGCGCCCACGACGCCAACCTGATCGCCAAGGTCAAGGCGTACCTGCCGGAGCACGACACCGAGGGCCTGGACATCCGGATCCTCAACCCGGTGGAGGCGACCAAGCTGTCGGTGGAGCGCATCCGCCGCGGTGAGAACACCATCTCCGTCACCGGCAACGTGCTGCGCGACTACCTGACCGACCTGTTCCCGATCCTGGAGCTGGGCACCAGCGCCAAGATGCTGTCGGTCGTCCCGCTGATGGCGGGCGGCGGCCTCTTCGAGACCGGCGCCGGCGGTTCCGCGCCCAAGCACGTGCAGCAGCTGGTCAAGGAGGACTACCTGCGCTGGGACTCCCTCGGCGAGTTCTTCGCCCTGGTGCCGTCCCTGGAGCAGTACGCCGAGGTCACGGGCAACACCCGCGCCAAGGTCCTCGCCGACACCCTCGACCGCGCCACGGCGACCTTCCTCAACGAGGACAAGTCGCCGACCCGTCGCATCGGCGGCATCGACAACCGCGGCAGCCACTTCTTCCTGTCCCTGTACTGGGCGCAGGAGCTGGCCAAGCAGACCGACGACGCCGACCTGGCGAAGGCCTTCGCGCCGTTCGCCGCGTCGCTGGCCGCGAGCGAGCAGCGCATCGTCGACGAGCTGAACGCCGTCCAGGGCAAGCCCGCCGAGATCGGCGGCTACTACCAGCCCGACCCGGCCAAGGCCGCCGAGGTCATGCGTCCGTCGGCCACGTGGAACGAGGCGCTGGCGTCCCTCGCCTGATCCTCGGGAGCCCTCGCGCACCCCACGGCACCCCGTTTCCGCTCGGCGGAGACGGGGTGCCCGTCTGTCTCATCTCCACGTTCTCGCGGATCCCCACGTCTTTGCGGATCCCAACGTCCTTGCGGATCCCCACATCCTTGCGGATCCCCACATCCTTGCGGAGCACCCACATGACCGACACCGCCGCGTCCTACGAGATCGTCCCCGGCGCCCCCGCGTCGCCCGTGCTCCTCCACGTGCCGCACTCCTCACGGCGGATACCGGCCGACGTCCGCCCCGGCATCGGTCTGGACGACGCGGGGCTGGAACGGGAGCTGGACCACATCACCGACTCGCACACCGCCCGGATCGCCGAGGCGGCGGCAGGACTGGCCGGCCGCACGCCCTGGCGCTTCGTCAACCGGACGTCGCGGCTGGTCGTCGACCCGGAGCGGTTCCCGGACGAGCGGGAGGAGATGACGGCCGTCGGAATGGGCGCCGTGTACACGCGCACGTCGCACCGCGAGGTCCTGCGGGCCGACGGCATCGACCCGGAGCCCCTGATCGAGCGGTACTTCCGGCCGTACGCGCGGGCGATGACCGAGGCGGTCGCCGACCGGCTCGCCGCCACCGGTCGGGCAGTGATCATCGACGTGCACTCCTACCCGACCGAGCCGCTCCCGTACGAGCTGCACGGCGAGGGCCCGCGCCCGCCGGTCTGCCTGGGCACCGACGCGTTCCACACGCCGTCCGAGCTGCTCGCCGCCGCCCGGGAGGCGTTCGCCCCGTGCGGGGAAACGGGGCTGGACAGCCCGTTCAGCGGAACGTACGTACCGCTGGACTTCTACGGGAAGCGGCGCGAGGTCGGCGCGCTGATGGTGGAGATCCGCCGGGACACCTACATGACCGAGCCGGGCGGCCCGGCCGGACCCGGTCTGTCCCGCCTCGCCGGGTCACTGGCGGTGCTCGTCGACGCCGTGTCGGGCTGACCACCGGCCCGCCCACCGGCTGGAGCACTCCCGCGCGACAGCCGCCCCGGGGCGCGGTGAGGGTGGGTGCATGACGCAGGAGACCACCACGCTGACCGGCCAGTCCCCGCCCCCGGTACGGGACTGGCCCGCCCTCGACCTGGACGGTCCGCGGTTCGACCCGGTCCTCGCCGATCTGATGCGCGAGGGACCGCTGACCCGCGTCCGGCTGCCGCACGGCGAGGGCTGGGCGT
Source organism: Streptomyces marokkonensis (assembly GCF_039539045.1). Classification (NCBI taxonomy): domain Bacteria; kingdom Bacillati; phylum Actinomycetota; class Actinomycetes; order Kitasatosporales; family Streptomycetaceae; genus Streptomyces; species Streptomyces marokkonensis. The sequence goes on along the minus strand of NZ_BAABCQ010000083.1, from coordinate 9,942 downwards.
GGCTGGCCACCCGCTACGACGACGTGAAGGCGATCACCAACGATCCGCGGTTCGGGCGGGCCGAGGTGACGAAGCGGCAGATCACACGGCTCGCCCCGCACTTCAAGCCACGCCCCGGCTCGCTCGCCTTCGCCGACCAACCCGACCACAACCGGCTGCGACGCGCGGTGGCGGGGGCCTTCACCATGGGCGCGGCGAAGAAGCTGCGGCCCCGGGCGCAGGAAATCCTCGACGGCCTGGTGGACGGGGTGGTCCGGGACGGCCCGCCGGCGGACCTGGTCGAGCGGGTCCTGGAGCCCTTCCCGATCGCCGTCGTCAGCGAGGTGATGGGGGTGCCGGCCGCGGACCGGGAGCGTGTGCACGCGTGGACACGGCAGGTCATCTCCACCTCGGGCGGCGCCGAGGCCGCCGAGCGGGCAAAGCAGGGCCTGTACGGGTGGATCACGGAGACCGTCCGCGCCCGGGCCGACGGCACCGGCGACGACGTGTACTCGATGCTCGGCGCCGCCGTGGGCCGCGGCGAGGTCGGCGAGACGGAGGCTGTGGGCCTGGCCGGGCCGCTGCAGATCGGCGGCGAGGCCGTCACCCACAACGTGGGCCAGATGCTGTACCTGCTGCTGACCCGCCCCGAGCTGATGGCCCGGATGCGGGAGCGTCCCGAGGCGCGGGGCAAGGCCCTGGACGAGCTGCTGCGCTGGATCTCGCACCGCACCTCGGTGGGTCTGGCCCGCATCGCCCTGGAGGACGTCGACGTGCACGGGGTGCGCGTCAGGGCCGGCGACCCCGTGTACGTGTCCTACCTCGCTGCCAACCGGGACCCGGACGTCTTCCCCGACCCGGACCGGATCGACTTCGACCGCGATCCCAACCCGCACCTGGCCTTCGGCAACGGGCACCACTTCTGCACGGGTGCCGTCCTCGCCCGGACGCAGACCGAGCTGCTCGTCGACACGCTGCTGGAGCGGCTGCCGGGGCTGCGGCTGGCGGTCCCCGCCGACCAGGTGGCCTGGCGCCGCAAGACCATGATCCGCGGGCCGCGCGCCCTGCCCTGCGCCTGGTCCGGGTCCTAGGGGGTCTCGTTCGGCACCGGGCCGTGCCCCTGAACCGGGTGTCGGCCGGGGTCCTGGCCCCGGTCCTGACAGCCGGCGGGCTCAGGCGCGCAGCCACTCCGTCATGACCACCTCCCGGCCGGTCCGCAGCCGCAGCGCGAACGGGCCGGTGGGCGGGGCCTCGCCGGTGAACCGGCCCATGTCGTCCGCCGTCAGCCGGGCATGGGCCAGCGACCCGCTCAGCACCTCGATCCGGGCCGGGCCCGGCGGCAGCACCTGACCGATCAGACCGTCCGCGGTCACCTCGACGTCGACGGTCACCTCGTCCACGCTGAAGGTCAGCATCCGCGGCGGGTCCGTCTCCCCCCTGACCGGGATGGCGTCGACCAGCGAGTCGAAGGTCAGCTCGGCGACGCGGGCGTCCAGGCCGTGCAGCGCGAAGGCGTCGACGGCGACCTGCCGCAGCCCGGCCGGGACCGGGTCGAGGATCGCCGCGGCCTGCCGCAACTCCTCCTCCAGGAGGCCGTTGGCGAGCTCGTCGTCCGTGAAGGCCCGATCGGACCGTTCGTCCCCGAAGTCGTCGTGCGTGTCGTTCATATCGTCCCCCGTGCCTCTAGTCGGGCGCGCAGCCGGCGCAGACAGCGCTGGCGCATCGGCCCGATGCTGCCCACCGCGATTCCCAGCGCGGCGGACACCTCCTGGTAACTGGGCGGCGGCGAGGAGATCAGTACCCGCAGCAACTGGCGGCACCGCTCGCCCATCTGCTCGAACTCCTGCCACAGCCGGCGCACGCGCTCGGTCTGCGCGGCGGCCTCCTCGGAGTCGAGCACCGACTCCTCGGGCGTACGCTCCTCGCTCGGCCGGTCGAGCAGCTGCGGGTCGTCGGTCGGTGTCCACCGCTTCGACGCCTTGAGCAGCTTCAGGCACTCGTGCCGTGCCGTGCTCGCCAGCCAGGAGCCGGTCTTCTCCGGCTCGCGGATCCGCCCCAGGTGCTGGGCGAACCGGAACCAGGCGGTCTGGTACACCTCGTGCGCGTCGGCGTCGGACAGCCCGTGGGCCCGCACCACGGACCACACCAGCGGGCCCAGCCCGTCCACCAGTGACTTCCAGGCGGCCGCGTCCCCGTCGGCGGCCAACTGGACGAGCACCCCGACATCTGCACGGTCCACGGTCCCACCCCTCGTGTACGACACGCCATCGTACGCCGTGGAGTGGGTGGTTCCGCCCGGCATCGGGCCGCTCACGCCCCACCGGACGGCGGGTCGAGGGTGACGGGGCACCAGGTGGGCGGCAGCAGCGCCGGCACGTGCGCCCCGCGCACCTCCGCGTACTCGGTGTTGGCCGCGAGCAGTTGCCCGCGGGCCGCCCGCGGGTCCCGCTCCTTGTGCTCCGTCATGTGGGAGGCGACCAGACCCGCGACCACGGGGGTGGCGAAGGAGGTACCGCTCCACTGCGCGTGCCCCTCGAACATCACCTGGTCCGGCTTGGCGGGGGCCTCGCCCGGCTCGCTGAGCACCCCGTTGTGCCGGGGGTACTGGCAGGTGCAGGCATAGGCGAAGCCGTACCGGCAGGCGTCGTAGGTGGAGTGCTGGTAGACGTACGGCACGGGCGCCTGGAAACCGGTGAGGGCGCCGGTGAGGCGCTCGCCGGGGGCGTAGACCTTGACCCAGCCGCCGTGGTTGCTGAAGCAGGCGCCGAACTCGCCGTCGCCGCGCAGCGCGCCGACCGACAGGACGGAGTCCTCCCAGCCGGGCAGATCCGCGTAGGCGGCGGGCCAGAAGGGCGTGGCGCTGGCGTTGTTGCCGGCGGCGGCGACCAGCAGGGTGCGCTGCTCGCGCAGTTCCTCCATGAAGGCGTGGACGCCGAGCAGGCCGTCGGTGCGGCCGTTGGAGGTGCCGGCGGAGAGGCTGAGGACCTCGGGCCAGCCGCCCCGGTCGACGGCCTCGAAGAGCTTCTCGCCCAGCTCGGACTCCAGGATGGCGCCCGCGTCGTTGAGGGTGTTGCGGACGGTCACCTCGGTGTTGGGGGCGACGGCGGCGACGAGTCCGGCGATGAATGTGCCGTGGCCGACGTACTGCTGGAGGATGCCGTCCTCGTCGCACTCCCTGATCTGGGCGTCGCCGTCGGTGTGGGCCAGCAGGGGGTAGGACCGGTAGTCGCGCATGAGTCCGGTGTCGATGACGAGGACGCCGACGGCGCTCCCGGCGTCGTACGGTGTCCGGGCGACGGCCGGGTTCGGCGGCTCGCTGATCGGTACGGGAACGGGCTCGTCACCGGGGCAGGCGTTGACGGCGATGGAGACGACGTGGTTCCGGCTGATCAGCCGGCGGCCGGCGCGTCCCTCCATCGTCCTGAGGGAGCGCATGGCATGGGCGACGGTGGGGTCGCCGCCGCGGTCGCCCTCGCCGGGGTCGGCGACCTGGATGCGGGTGATGCCGGTGCGGTTGGACTCGGGGCTCGTCCGGCGTACGTGGCCCGGGGTGAGGCCGGCCATCGTGGTGAAGTGGTCGCGCACGGTGTCCTCGACGAGGCGCGCCTCCTCGCCGTCGCGGGCGAGGACGACGCCCTTCTCGTAGAAGAACTCGGCCGAGTCGTCCGGCCCCATCGCCAGCGGGACGCCCGGCATCGAGCGCTGGATCTGGTCGAACTGCTCGCGGAATCTCTGTGGTGCCATGGCATTTCCTCCACTGGGTCGGCGGTGGTGACGACGGTCGCGCCGACAGTCTCGGCCACGGACCTGGCGACGGACTTGGCGACGGACTTGGCGACGGTCTTGGCGACGGACTTGGCGACGGTCTTGGCGACGGTCGTCAATCAGAGTCCGGGGGTGGCTGATTGATACAGACTCGAACCTGTGTGGCGCGGTTGCGGAGCACTACCATCCGTGGGGTGACAGCGGGAAACAACTCGGTTCTCCAACTGCTGCCGATGGTGTTCGCCGCCCCGGGCGAGGCGCTGGCGCGGGCGGAGGAGCTGCTCGGGGCCGATCCCTCACCGCTGCACGCCTCGATCGCCCACCAGGTGATCGGCATCTGGCAGCGGGACTTCGGCGACACCCGGCGGGCCCTGGCCCATCTGCGGCGCGCCCGCGACCTCGCGGCCCGCGCGGAGTCCGCCGAGCGGGAGGCGGACGTACTGGCCACGCTCGGGGTGGCGCTCGTGCACTGCGGGCGCACCCGGGAGGGCCTCGCGGCGTTCGAGCGGGGGGTGGCGCGCGGCACCGGGCACACCCGGGCGCGGGTGCTGTACCGGCGGGCGTACGTGTGGTGGGTGCTGGGCCGGCACGGCGAGGCGCTGGAGGACGTACGGCGGGCGATCCAGGTGCTGCGGCAGGCGGACGACGTGATCTGGACGGCGCGGGCGCTGACCCTGCGGGCCACCGTGCATCTGGCGCTGGGCGCGGTGGAACGGGCGGACGCCGACTTCACCGCGGCGGAGGCGCTGTGGGACACCACGGGCCAGGAGCACGACAAGGCCGACGCGGTGGAGAGCCGGGGGCTCGCGGCGTTCCGGTCCGGTGACGTGCCGGCGGCGCTGCGGCTGCTGGACGAGGCGGAGGAACGGTACGGCAAGCTGGGCACGCCGACGTTCATGCTCACCATCCGGCGCTGCGAGGTGCTGATGGCGGCGGGGCTCGCTCCGGAGGCGCTGACCGAGGCGGACGGGGCGATCGCCGCCCTGGACGGGATCGGCGGGCAGTCCACCCGCAAGGCGGAGCTGCTGCTGGTCGCGGCGCGGGCGGCGCGGCTGGCGGGTGATCCGCAGACCGCGCTCGCGCGCGCGGCCGTCGCGGTGCGGCTGTTCGCCGGGCAGCGGCGCACCTGGTACGAGACGCACGCCCGGCTGGTGCTGATCGAGGCGCGGGTCGCGACGGGGCGGGAGTCGGGCCGGCTGGTCGCGGACGCGGCCGCGGTGGCGGAGCGGCTGGCGGCGTTCGGTGCGCCGGCCGCGCCGGAGGCGTCGCTGCTCGCGGGCCGGATCGCGCTGGGGCTCGGCTGGACGGCGGACGCGGAACGGCATCTGGCGGTCGCCGCGCGCAGTCGGCACGGCGGGCCGCCGCTCGCGCGGATGACGGGGTGGGCGGCGCAGGCGCTGCGCGCGCGGGCCGCCGGTTCGGCGCGCGGCGTGCTGGAGGCCTGCCGGCGGGGTCTGGACGTCCTCGACGACCACCGGATGACGCTGGGCGCCTCGGAGCTGCGGGCGCGGGCCACCGCGCAGGGCGCGGAGCTGGCGGCGATGGCACAGCGGGCGAGTCTGGTTTCGGGCGGGCCGCGGCGGCTGCTGGTGTGGAGCGAACGCTGGCGGGCGACAGTGCTGTCCACGCCGCCGACCCGGCCGCCGGCCGACCCCGCGCTGCTCAGCGGTATGACGGCGTTCCGCGAGATCGCCGCGCGCGCGGAGGCGGCCCGGACGGACGGTGGCCGGCCCGTCCCCGCGCTGGAGCGCGAACAGCGGCGCCTGGAACGGGAGATCCGTTCCCGCACCCTGCACATGCGGGGCGAGGCGCCCGGCGACGGCGACCGGTTCGACGTCGGACGCCTGCTGCGAAGGCTGGGCGACGACGTGCGGCTGGTGGAGCTGGCCGTGCTGGACGGGCGGGTGCACGTACTGCTGTGCGGGCAGGGCCGGGTACGGCGGTTCGAGGCCGGGCTGCTGGCCGAGGCGGAGCGGGAGGCCGAGCACGTGCAGGCCGGGCTGCGGCGGCTGGCCCACCCGGGTGCGGAGGCCCGGCTGCCCCTGGTGGAGGCGGCCGGCGCGCGCCTCCAGGAACTCCTGCTCGGTCCCGCCGCGGAGCACCTCGGCTCCGGCCCGGTCGTCGTGGTCCCGCCGGGCCGGCTGCACCGGGTGCCGTGGGCCCTGCTGCCCGCCCTGCGCGAACGGGTCCTGAGCGTGTCGCCGTCGGCGAGCAGCTGGCTGCGCGCGAGGGAGACCACTCCCCCGCCCGGTGGCCGCCAGGTCCTGGTGCGCGGTCCGGGGCTGGCCAGCGGCGGGGCCGAGGTACCGGAACTCGCCGACCGGTACGGGTCGGCGTCGCGGACGCCGGATGCCGAGGAGGGTGCCGAGGAGGCGCGGGTGCCGTCGCCCCGGGACGGGCGCGGAGGCCCCACCGCGTCGGCAGGTCCTGGGGGCGGCCGGCCACCGGCCGATGGCCGGCACGCGGTCCCGACGCCGTCGGCGGCCGACGGGGCGCCCGGTCCGCGTACCGCCGGCCACCGGCTACCGCGGGACCACCGCGCGGTGCCCTCCCTTTCATCCACCGGACAAGGCCGCGAACCGGTCCGCCCGTCGCTCGGTGCCCGGCGGCGTGAGGAGGCCACCGTGCTGGAGGGGGACGCCGCGCGGGTGCCGCGGGTACTGCGGGAGCTGGACGGGGCCGCGTTGGCGCACATCGCCGCGCACGGCACGTTCCGCGCGGACAGCCCCCTGTTCTCGTCGCTGCGGATGGCGGACGGGCCGCTCATCGTGCACGACTTCGAGCGCCTGGACCGCAGCCCGTACCGGATCATCCTGTCCTGCTGCGACACCGCCCGGTTCGCGTCGGTCGGCGCGGACGAGCTGCTCGGGCTGGTCACCGCGCTGCTGCCGCTGGGCACGGCCGGGGTGGTGGCGTGCAGCGCACCGGTCAACGACGCGGCGGTGGTGCCGCTGATGCTGGCGCTGCACAAGGGTCTGGACGCGGGGCTGTCCCTGGCGGAGGCGCTGCGCGACGCGCGGGCGGCGCTGCCGGACGACGCCGTGCACCAGGCGACGGGCTGGGCGTTCTCCGCGTTCGGGGCAGCCTGAGGACCGGCCGTTCGGGGCAGCCTGAGGACGCCCCGGACACCGCGGCGTCAGGCGGGTTGCGGCTCGGGCAGCTCCATCAGCCAGGGCAGTGCGCCCCGGTCGCCGGCGCCGAGGCGGGTGTAGGCGCCGTAGAGGTGGTTGCCGACCGTGCGGACGGAGAGGGTGAGTCTCTCCGCGATCTGCCGGTTGCTCAGGCCGGCGGCGGCGAGCGTGACGATCTGCCGCTGACGGGCGGTGAGTTCGCCGAGCGCCAGGCCGGACAGCGCGGGGGTACGGGCGCCCTGGCAGCGCCGGGCGAGGGCGACGGCCCGGGTGCGGGCGGTGCGGGCCGCGCCCGGGTCGCGGTGGACGCGTACGGCCTGGGCGTGCGCCTCGGCCGCGAACAGCAGGAATCCGCGGCGTTCCAGTTCCCCGGCCGCCTGGTCCAGCGCCGGTCCGTCGCCCCGCGCGAGGGCGTCGGCGTGCGCGGCGAAGACGCCGGTGAGCAGGCCGGCCGCCCACTCGGGGGCGCCGAGCCGGACGGCGTCGTACGGGGCCCCGGCGCCGGCGGCCGCCCGGACCGCCTCGTCGAGGTCGCCGCGCGCGGCGGCCGCCCAGGCCGCGGCCGCCCCGTGGCCCTCCGCCGTAGCGTCGCCCCACTGGGCGGCGGCCAGGGCGAGTTCCTCCTGACAGGACGCGTCGTCGGGGCTGCCGCGCAGGCCCTCGCGGGCCCAGGCCGCGGCCTCGTGCAGCCGGCCGCGCAGGCGCGCGAACCGGGCGCGGAGTGCGGCGTAGCCCGCCGGCAGCGGCGCGCCCTCGGCCACCAGCCACTCCCCCACAGGGGTGTCCAACGCCCGTACGTCGGCCCGCTCGACGCCCCGGGCCAGTGCCTCCTCCTCCGCGGCCAGGGCGGGGCCGCACTGGTCGGGGGTTCGGGCCAGGCGCCGGGCCCGCAGCCGGCCGGCGGCGGCGCGCAGCACCGGGCCGTGCAGCGGGTGGGCGAGACGGGTGGCGCCGTGGTCGTCGATGGTGACCAGGCCCTCGGCCTCCAGGCGCTCCAGAGTCCCTACGTCGAGGGTGTCCAGGTCGAGGGGGAGCGGCTCGGCGAAGGCGAGGCGCTCGAGCGTCTCGCGTTCCTCGACGCGGGCGCGGTCCAGGACGTGGGCGGTGCGCTCCCGCACGGTCACGGTGATCGGCACCGGCCCCCGCCACGCCGACCGGCCGGTGCCGGGGACCGGTGTGAGCAGCCCCCGCTCGCTCACGGCGGTGAACAGCTCGCGCAGCAGCCGCAGATCTCCCTGGCACAGGCGGTGCAGCCGGTCGACGGTGAGGGGCTCCAGGTCGGTGCCCGCACCGGCCCTGAGCAGCTCGGTGGTCTCCTCGCGGGGCAGCGGCTCCAGGGCGAGGCGCGGCAGGAGCTCGCCGGACCAAAGCCGGGACACCGCGCCCGGCGCGGGGGCGCCCTCCGTGGCGACGACCACGAGCCGGGTGCGGCCGTGCACGGCGAGCTGGTGCACGAGGGCGGCGGAGGCGTCGTCGAACAGGTGCGCGTCGTCGACCAGCAGCAGCCGTACGCCGGACAGGAGGTGCACCGCGCGGTGCAGGGTGACGCTCTCGGGCAACAGGTGGGCGAAGGCGGCGAAGGGGAGATGCCGGGACTCGGGCGTCCCGGCCACCCTGGCGCAGTCGGTGCCGCGGACGGCCTCCGTCACGAGCCTGGTCTTGCCGCGGCCGGCCGGGCCCGTCACCACGATGCCGGCGCGTCCGGCGGTCACCGACCGGCGCACCAGCTCCAGTTCGTCGGCCCTTCCGGTGAACGGCCAGGGCGTCCGAAGCGTCTTCGCGTCCCGCAGGGAAGTCGTCACGGGAACAGGAGTCGGCATACTCGTCCCTGATACAGGGTGACTTGAGTATCCCCCGACTCAGGCGCCCGGACCGGGCCGGGCGGCAGTCTGGGGCCATGACCGCACGCTACTGCTCGCTCGCGCAGCAGCCTCCCCCCGCGTTCGCGCCGGGGCTGGCCGCCGAGCGCCTCGCCGCGCTCGTCGGCGGGCAGCGGATGTGGGTCAACGGCACCGTGCTGCACTACTGCTTCCTGGGCGGCGACACCGACTCCTCCGTCGTCCCCATGCCGGGCACGGGCCGGCCTCGACGGGTGTCGTGGGTGGGTACCGACGAGCAGCGGAACGTGGTGCGCGACTGCTTCCGGGAATGGCAGGACCTCGGTATCGGGCTGGTCCTCTCCGAGGTCGGCGACCGCTCGGAGGCGGAACTGCGCATCGGCTTCCAGCCCGGCGACGGCTCCTGGTCGGCGGTGGGCAAGGACGCGCTCCGGGTCGGGCTGAACGACCGTACGATGAACTTCGGCTGGGACCTGACCGCGTCCGGGGAGCGCGCGACGGCCCTGCACCAGATCGGGCACGCGCTCGGCATGCTGCACGAGCACCAGAGTCCGTTCGCCGGCATCCTCTGGGACGACGAGGCCGTCTACACCGAACTGGCGGGCCCGCCGAACCACTGGAGCCGGGAGCGGACCTTCCACAACATCCTGCGCAAGCTCGACACCGACGAGGCCAACGGCCCGGTCTGGGACCCTCAGTCGATCATGGAGTACGCCTTCCCGTCGGGGCTGATACTGGAGCCCGAGCACTACCGCTCGGGCCTGCATCCGCCCGGCACCCTCTCCGCCGCCGACAAGGAGTTCGCCCTGCGCTGGTACCCGCCCGTCGGCCGGCCGGGGCCGCTGGTTCCGTTCCGTTCGGTGCCGCTCGGGCTCGGACCGGGCGAGCAGGCCGACTTCCGGGTGGACCCGCCGGAGACCCGGGAGTACTCCGTGGGCACCTTCGGTGACAGCGACGCCGTCGCCGTGATCTTCGAGGAGCGGGACGGCGTGCCCCGCTACCTCGCCGGTGCGGACGACGGGGGAACACCCCGCAACGCCACGATCAGGGCCCGTTTCGTCAAGGGCCGCCGCTATGTCGTCCGGGTGCGTCTGTACTCCTCGTGGGGTGCGGGCGAGACGGCGGTCATGTGCTGGTGACCGCGCGGCTCCAGAGCACCCGGGCGCCGCGGCCACAGTCCGGCGCCGGGGGACGGGGGACGGGGGACGGGGGAGGGGGGACGGGGGACG
>NZ_BAABCQ010000082.1:0-32499 GCF_039539045.1 Streptomyces marokkonensis | reverse complement strand
TGCGAGGTTTGCGCGGAGTGCGGGTGCTGCTCGGCAGGTGCCTGTGCAACAAAAAACCCCTCGTGCCATAAGGCAAGCGAGGGGAGCGCGCCGGGTGTGGGTCGCTGGGAGTCCGGGTCGGTCCGGACGTCACCAGCTCAGCCGACGCGCTTTCCAAGTACGAGAATTCGGGTGCGCATGGCACTGACCCTCTCCCCGGCACGCACCCACTGTCAAGTGGGTGGGACGGGAGTCTCACCATGTGAGCGGAGGGCCGTGCCACCACCCAGAACGGTGGGCAGCCCGGGGGCGGCACCTGGGGCTGCGCCCGGGCCGACGGCCGTGCCCATCCCCGTACCGACGGCCGTACCGACGGCCGTACCGACGGCCGTACCGACGGCCGTACCGACGGCCGTGCCGACTCCTGTGCCGACTCCTGTGCCGACTCCCCTGGTGTATACTCCCGCGCCGCCGCTCGCGAAGGCCGGTTCGGCCGGGCCGTGCGGCACCGGGTAGTGGCCGGTCGTGAGCGCTCTGCGCAGCCGGTACTCGTCCAGTGGCCCGGAGAACGCCATGCCCTGCCCGTGCGTGCAGCCCATCGCCCGCAGGGCGACGATCTGCTCGGGCAGGTCCACCCCGTCCGCCACGGACTTCAGGCCGAGGTCGGTGGCGATGCGCAGCAGACCACTGGTGATCTTGTGCAGCCGCGCCGACTCCACCACGCCCTCGACCAGGCCCCGGTCGAGCTTGAGGACGTCCACGGGGAGTCGCCGCAGGGCGGTGATGGCCGCGTACCCGCTTCCGAAGCCGTCCAGGGCGATCCGGACGCCCACTCTCCGCAGGGCGTTGAGCCGACGGTCCAGCTCCTCCAGGCCGACCCGTGGGTCAATGTCCGACAGCTCGATCACAAGTGAGCCGGGGGGCAGTCCGTGCCGGGTCAGCAGGGCCTCCACGGAGCCCAGCGGCATGGACCGGTCCAGCAGCCGGCGGGCGCCGATGCGTATGGCGACGGCCACCGACAGCCCGGCGCCCGCCCGTTCGGCCGCCTGCTCCACGGCCTCCTGGAGCACCCAGCGGTCCAGTTCGGCGGTCTTGTCGCCGTCCTCGGCCACGCGCAGGAACTCGGCGGGGGTGAACATCACTCCCTGCGAGGAGCGCCAGCGCGGCTGCGCGCAGACCGACGTGATCCGGCCGTCCGCCAGGGAGACCACCGGCTGGTGCAGCAGCGCGAACTCGCCGTCGTGCAGCGCGGCCCGCAGGCGCGTGGCCAGCTCGGCCTTGCGTACGACGTCCTGCTGCATCTGTGGTCTGTAGAGCTCGACGCGCCCCTTGCCGGCTGCCTTGGCGCGGTACATCGCGAGGTCGGCGTTGCGCAGCAGCTCGCCCGCGCCGAGCCCCGGTTCGGCGAAGGCGACCCCGATGGAGGCGTTGACACGGACGTCGTTGCCGTCGATGAGGTAGGGCTGCGAGAGGGTCGTCCGGAGGCGTTCGGCGAGTTCCAGGATGTGGCCTTCGCGGGCGGTCCGGTCCCTGGCGCCGTCCCCGACGATCAGGGCCGCGAACTCGTCGCCGCCCAGCCGGGAGGCGGTGTCCCCCTTGCGGACGGCCTCGTGGAGTCTGCGGGCGGCCTGCACCAGCAGTTCGTCGCCGGCCTGGTGCCCGATGGTGTCGTTGACGGCCTTGAAACCGTCGAGGTCGATGAAGAGCACCGCCGTGCCGCGCAGGGCGGCGCCCCGGTCCGAGGCGCGGCGACCGGACAGGGCCTGCTGGACGCGCCGGGTGAACAGGGCGCGGTTGGGCAGGTCGGTGAGCGGATCGTGTTCGGCGTTGTGCTGGAGCTGCGCCTGGAGACGCACTCTCTCCGTCACGTCCCGGCTGTTGAAGATCAGCCCCCCGTGGTGGCGGTTGACGGTGGACTCGACGTTGAGCCAACCGCCGTCCCCGGAGCGGAAGCGGCACTCGATGCGTGTGGTGGGTTCCTCGGCGGGGCTCGCGGCGAGGAACCGGCGTACCTCGTGCACCACGCAGCCGAGGTCCTCCGGGTGGATGAGACCGGCCAGTTCACCGCCCACGAGTTCCTCGGCGGGGCTTCCGTAGACCCCGGCGGCGGCCGGGGAGACGTAGCGCAGGATGCCGTTGGGCGCGGCGATCATGATGACGTCGCTGGAACCCTGCACCAGGGAGCGGAAGTGGTTCTCCTTCTGGGCCAGTTCCTGGGTGAGGGTGATGTTGTCGAGCAGCATGATGCCCTGGCGCACGACGAGCGCGAGCACTACCGTGCCGCCGGTCAGCAGCACCACGCGGTCGACGCTGCGGCCGTTGAGGACGTTGTAGAGGATGCCCAGGGTGCAGACCGCGGCGGCGAGGTACGGCGTGAGCGCGGCCAGGGACCCGGTGATGGGCCGGGTGGCCGGATAGCGTCCCCGCTCGCCCCCGTGACCGGGCCCGGGCGTGGAGCCGGACACGGATGTGGGTGCCGTCCCGGGCACGAACGTGGACGCGGGTCCGTGACCGACGGTGCCGCGTTGTCCGGGAACGTGCTCGCCCGTCACGCGCGTGTGCCCGTCCGCTTCTCGCCCGCCGGATCCTCGGCCGGCTGCTTCCCGTCCCTCGGCTTCCCGTCCCTCGGCTTCCCGTCCCTCGGCTTCCCGGCCCTCGGCTTCCCGCTCGTCGGCCTCTCGCTCGTCGGGCGACAACCCCCGCCGGGACGCGGCCCAGGGGGCGTACGCGAGCAGCAGGGAACCCGCGAACCAGCCCGCGTCGAGCAACTGGCCCGAGCGGTAGTTGTTGTGCAGCAGCGGCGAGGTGAACAGGGCGTCGCACATCACCGTCAGGGCGAGCGCGCCGATGGCGGTGTTGACGGCCGACCTGCAGACGGGTGATCGTCTGAAGTGCAGCGCGAGCACCATGCTGACCAGCACGATGTCGAGCAGCGGATACGCCACCGAGAGCGCGGAGTGGGCGACGCTGGACCCGCCGCCCCCGGCCTTCGCCGCCTGGGCGAGCGCCAGGCTCCACGCGAGAGTCAGCAGCGAACCGCCGATCAGCCAGGCGTCGAGGCCCAGGCAGATCCAGCCGGCCTTCGTCACCGGCCGTTTGGCCAGCACCAGCAGCCCCACGATGGCGGGCGGCGCGAAGCACAGGAAGAACAGGTCCGCGTAGCTGGTGCTGGGCACGGGCTGGCGCAGGACGACCTCGTACCACCCCCAGACCAGATTGCCCAGGGACGCCATCGCCGAGGAGAGGGCGAACAGCAGCCAGGCGGGCCGGAAGCGGACACGGCGTCCGCGGGCGTAGAGGAAGCAGGAGAGGGCGGCGGCGGCCGCGGCGGCGCTCAGCCCGAAGTCGCCCATGATCTTGGCGACGTAGTCCGAGCCCCAGCCGAGCGCGGCACCGACGGCGTATCCCGCGCAGACCAGGGCCAGCAGGAGCTGGCGGACGAGGGTACGTCCGCCGGCGGCGGCCGACGGCCGGGGCAGCAGTGGCCCGGTCGAGGGACGCGTCCGCAGCGCTCCGTCCAGGGTGGGCACAGGGGACGGCGGGCTCACCGGGACCTCCCGGTCCACGCCGCTCCCGTGCCCCCCGGGTCCTGGTGCGCGGACTGGGGGTGCTCCCCGCGGCTGTTCTGGTGACGCTGGTGAGGACCGTGCCGACCGTGGGGGCCACCGGGGCGGCTGTGCCGACCGCGTCTGTGTGCGGTCGTGGTCGCGCGCCAGGGTCGCCGGCGGCGGCTCCGCCACGTCGGGTCCTTCGTCCATAGGCCGTGCATCACCCGTCGCCCCCCTCACAGTCCGAGATGTCCATCCCCCGCGCCGAACGGTGCGCGGCGCATCCCCTGTCGGACGATACACCAGGATCGTCACTCAGGGACATAGGTCCTCTACGCTCCGTGACGACCAGCGGATATGCGCGTACCCACCGCATCCGAGAAGTTGCGGAGGGTACTTGAAACGGATTACGCGCCCGTCGTCACGATCACGTTGCGCAGCGGCTCCTGGTTCACGAAACGGCTCAACTGGTCCACCAGCAGCCGCTTGGCGCGCGGCAGAAAGGCAGAGGTCGGGCCCCCGACGTGCGGGCTGACGAGTACGCCCGGAGCCTGCCACAGGGGGTGGCCCGGCGGCAGCGGTTCGGGGTCGGTCACGTCGAGTGCGGCGGTGAGACGTCCGCTCTCCAGTTCGGCGAGCAACGCCTTCGTGTCGACGACGGGGCCGCGCGCGATGTTGACGAGCAGGGCGCCGTCTTTCATCCGGGCCAGAAAGTCCGCGTCGACCAGGCCGCGGGTGGCCTCGGTGAGCGGCGTGGAGATGATGACGACGTCGGCTTCCGGGAGCAGGGCCGGGAGTTCGGTGAGCGGATGCACCGGGCCGCGCGCCGTGGTGCGGGCGGAGCGCGCGACGCGCATCACCGGCGCGACCTCGAAGGGCACGAGCCGGTCCTCGATCGCGGCACCGATCGAGCCGTACCCGACGACGAGCACCTTCCGGTCGGCGAGCGCGGGCCGGAACCCGCCGAGCCACTCGCCCCGGTCCTGCGCCCGGACGAAGTCGGGGATGCCGCGCAGCGACGCGAGGATCAAAGCCAGGGTGAGTTCCGCGGTACTGGCCTCGTGCACGCCGCGTGCGTTGCACAGCCGTACGCCCGCGGGCAGGTGCTTCAGCCCGGGCTCCACGTGGTCGATGCCGGCGGAGAGGGTCTGGACGACCTGGACGGAGCGCATGTCCGGCAGCGGACGTACGCCGATCCCGGTGGGCTTCATGTAGGGGACGACGTAGTACGCGCAGTCGGCCGGGTCGGCGGGGAAGGCCTCTTCACCGTTCCAGTAGCGGTAGGCGGGGCCCTCGGGAAGCCCCTCGATCTCGTCCGGCGGGATGGGCAGCCACACGTCAGGAGTCATGGTCAGGAGGCTATGTCAGGGGCTCGGAAGAGCAGAGGTTAGGTTGGGTGGCCTGACGAGGGAGGGTCACGACCGGTGGAGCGCAGGACTGTCGGCGCGACGGCACTCGCGGTGGGGGCCGTCGGACTGGGGTGCATGCCGATGAACTGGGCGTACAGCGCGTCGCGGCAGCGGGGCGAGGAGTCGGTCAGGGCGGTGCACCGGGCCCTCGACCTGGGCGCTTCCCTGCTGGACACGGCGGACATGTACGGCCCGTTCACCAACGAGCTGCTGTTGGGAAGGGTGCTGAGCCGGCGGCGGTCCGACGCGTTCGTGTCGACCAAGGTCGGTCTGCTGGTGGGCGATCAGCACATCGTGGCCAACGGCCGCCCCGGCTACGTGAGACGTGCCTGCGACGCCTCGCTGCGCCGGCTGCAGACGGACGTCATCGACCTCTACCAGCTGCACCGGGCCGATCCCGAGATACCCGTCGAGGAGACCTGGGGCGCGATGGCGGAGCTGGTCCGGGCCGGGAAGGTGAGGGCGCTGGGGCTCTGCGCGGTCGGCGCGCGGTCGGCCCGGCGGCCGGGGGCCCGGTTGCACGACGCGACGATCCGCCAGCTGGAGCGGGTGCAGCAGGTCTTCCCGGTGAGCGCGGTGCAGGCGGAGCTGTCGGTGTGGTCGCCGGAGGCGTTGCGGACGCTGCTGCCGTGGTGTGTGACGCGTGGTGTCGGTTTCCTCGCCGCGATGCCGCTCGGCAACGGCTTCCTGACCGGCACGCTGACGCCCGGGCAGGGCTTCGAGCCGGAGGACCTGCGCGCCCGGCACCCCCGCTTCACCGCCGAGATGATGGCCGCCAACCAGCCGATCGTGGCCGGTCTGCGGCGGATCGCGGCCCGGCACGGTGACGAGGTCACACCGGCGCAGGTGGCGCTGGCCTGGGTGCTGGCGCAGGGACGGCACGTGGTGCCGGTGCCGGGCACCAAGCAGGAACGCTGGGTGACACAGAATGCCGGGGCGGCACAGCTGCGGCTGACCGCGGAGGATCTGGCGGAGGTGTGCGCGCTGCCCGCGGCGCAGGGCTCGTGGGAGTGAGGCGCGGATCCCCCGTACGGACACGCGGTTCCTGGAAGCGCGATCCCCCGTGGGCTCGGCCGCCCTGGTTCGGTTTCCCTGGTTCGGTTTCCCTGGTTCGGTTTCCCTGGTGCGGTCCCGGATCGGGTTTCCCGGGCTCCGTTTCCCTGGTTCGGGATTCGGCGATCGGGAACTTGTAGGGCGCGTGCGGTGTATGACAAGGAGAACCCGCCGCGTCGAAGGGACCATGATCGTGCAACGTCGAGCCGTGACGGCCGTGTTGGCCGCCGCCGCCCTCCTGCTGACGGCCGGCTGCTCCTCCGACGACGGGGAGCCGTCCGGCGCCGACGGCGGCACCTCCCCGAGCCGTACGACGGCGCAGTCCTCGCCGTCGGCCTCGGCCGCCGAACAGACTCCGCCCGCGAAGGGCTCCGTGAAGGTGCTCCGTACGGTCGCCACGGGGCTGAAGAGCCCCTGGGGTCTGGCCCCGTTGCCGGGCGGCGGCCTGCTGGTCTCCTCCCGTGACGAGGCCACGATCACCCGGGTCGACGAGAAGACGGGCAAGAAGACGGAGCTGGGCCAGGTGCCCGGGGTGTCCCCGTCCGGTGAGGGCGGCCTCCTCGGCATCGCCCTCTCCCCCGACTACGCCTCGGACCACATGGTCTACGCGTACTTCACCTCGGCCTCGGACAACCGCGTCGTACGCATGCTGTACGACGAGAAGAAGCCGTCGGGTGAGCAGCTGGGCGCGCCGGACACGGTCTTCCGGGGTATCCCCAAGGGCGTCGTCCACAACGGCGGCCGGATCGCCTTCGGCCCCGACAAGATGCTCTACGCGGGCACGGGCGAGAGCGGTGACACCGGCCTGTCCCAGGACAAGGGGTCCCTCGGCGGGAAGATCCTGCGGATGACGCCGGACGGCGACCCGGCGCCCGGCAACCCCTTCCCCGACAGCGCGGTGTATTCGTACGGGCACCGGAACGTGCAGGGGCTGGCCTGGGACGACAAGCAGCGGCTGTTCGCCGCGGAGTTCGGGCAGGACACCTGGGACGAGCTGAACGCGATCAAGCCGGGCGACAACTACGGCTGGCCCCGGGCGGAGGGCGAGTCCGACGGCTCGGAGTTCCACGACCCCCTAGCCCAGTGGAGCACCGACGAGGCTTCGCCCAGCGGCATCGCCCACGCCGAGGGCTCCGTGTGGATGGCCGGCCTGAGGGGTGAGCGTCTGTGGCGCGTCCCGCTCAAGGGCACGGAGGCAGCGGCCGACCCGCAGGCGTTCCTGGAGGGAGAGTACGGCCGGCTGCGCACCGTGGTCCCCGCGGGCGGCGACAGGCTGTGGCTCGTGACCAGCAACACGGACGGCCGGGGCGACGCCAAGGGGGGCGACGACCGGATCCTGGAACTGCGAGTGACGTAGGCGGCGGCGTCACTCGTCCTCTGCCACCGCGGGGCGCGGCGGGTGGACGACGACCTTGCCCGAGGTGAGGTCTATCGGTCCGTGGCCGGGGTCGCCGTCGCCGACGTCCTCGCGGGTCAGTTCCAGTCGGTTCTGCTCGTCGCGGGTGTGCTTGCGGCCGGGGGAGAAGAGTTCCTCGAACGCGTTGAACACGGAGCCTCCGTCGGTCGGCGTCCTTACAGCGTAAGCCTCACCGCGTCGAACGGGTCGTGCGCCCGCACACCGGGAACAGCGCCGGCCGGTGGGCCACCGCCGCCGCCTCGCCGCGCCCGGAGACACCGAGCTTGGCCAGGATGTTGGAGACGTGGACGCTGGCCGTCTTCGGGGAGATGAAGAGTTCCTCCGCTATCTGCCGGTTGGTACGGCCGTCCGAGACAAGGCGCAGCACGTCGCGTTCCCGGCTGGTGAGGCCGAGCGCCTCTGCCGGGTCGGCGGGGGCGGCGGGCCCGGCGGCGTCGGCGCGCCCGAGGGCGTCCTTCAACGCGCTCAGTCCGCCTGCGCGGCCGACGAACACGGGGCTTACGGCTCTGGTCCCCACGGACCAGAGCATCGCACGCGGGTCCGACAGCGGGGCACCGGTTCGAGGACGGAGGCCGGTGGACGGAACGGCGACGGGGAGGGCGGCCGTGCGGCCTCCCTCCCCGGATCCGCCATTCACGCGGCCCGGGCGAACCGGTGCCGGCGGAACCGCGGCGTATGGCTCTCCGCACCGGCGGCTCCGTCACGGACGTCACTGCGGACGTCGCGACGGGCGTCACGGCGGGCACGGACGGCCTCGCGGGCCAGCCGGGCCTGATCGGCGCGGCGGATCAGTTCGGCGGAACGGGTCTGCTGGATCTCGTACTCGAACATGGTGTGCCCCTCGGTAGAGCCGGTCTCGGCCTGGGTTCCGGCTTGGTTCCGGCTTGGTTCCGGCTTCGCTTGCTTGCGGTGCCTCAACCTTCGTCTCCCAGGGGGGTGTGCCACATCGGGCAAGTTCCGCATCTTCGGCGGGGCGCGGGGCCTCAGGAACGCGCGAAGGGGCTTGGACACGCGTGAGGGGTCTTAGGGCACCAGCGCGCCGGGGGCGCGCTGGTGCCCTAAGACCCCTCAGAGGCCGCGCGGGCGTCAGCCCACGGCCGGCACGTCCAGCATGACGTTGGTGTACTTGAGCACGGCCAGGATCAGGCCGATCACGCCCAGCGCGACGCCGGCCCAGGAGACCGACTTGATCCACGCGGCCTGCGGCCTGCCGGGCGCGCCGAACGCGGGCCGGACCAGCACCCCGACGCCGACGATCAGCGCGATCAGCGCGAAGACGCCGCCCCAGAGCGCGGTGGCCTGCCAGGCGTCGCCATAGCCCTTCTCGAGCATGTCCTGAACGTTCGAGGACGTCGTCGTCTCCAGTTGTCCGAAGACCGACTCGCGAGCGGAGGCGACGGTGCCGACCCAGCTCCCCGTCAGCGACACGATGCCGAGCCCCGCGGAGACGACGGCGCCCGCGCCCTGGCCCACGCCGGTGGCGTCCTCGTTCTCGGTGGCGGTGAAATCGCCGTCGTCCGTCACTTCGGCATCCGTGGTGGCGTCGTCCTCGGCGGCGCCCGCGACGTCAGCGGTCCCGGTCCCGGTCTCGGCCGTCTCGGGGGCCTCGGCCGTCTCGTCCGTCTTGTGCAGGTCGGTCTTCACGCCGGTCTCGTCCACTGTCTTCGTTCCCATGTCTCGCACCGTACGGACGCTGTCTGAGAGGTCCCTTAATGTTTCTTTTGAGCGGCACACGCGCGTACCTCACGTGCCGCACGCCACTCGGGCGCGAGCACCGCCCACACCTCCATGTCCTGGCGGACACCCCGGTAGGGGAAGGTCTCACGCAGCACGCCCTCCCGCATCATGCCGAGTCGCCGGGCGGCGTTGACACTCGGGGTGTTGGCGGACGAGGCGTGCCACTCCACACGGTGCATCCCGCGCTCGTCGAACGCCCAGTCGATCAGGACCCGGGCACCGCGCGTGACCAGGCCGCGCCCGGTCCCCGCGGGCTCCAGCCAGCAGCCGATCTCGCAGACGCCGGTGGCCGCGTCGAAGACCCGGAAGAGCAGGCCGCCGACGAGCTTGCCGTCCAGCCACAGCCCGTGCAGGAAGCCGCTGTCGGCGGCGTGCCGGTCGGCGTAGACCTGGATCACTTCACGCGCGGAGTCGACGTCCGTGGCCTTCGCCCCGAAGGGGATGTGCTGGGTGATGAACTCCCTGCCCCGCTCCAGGTGTGCCAGGAACTCCTCGGCGTGCCAGGTCTCCAGGGGACGCAGTTCGGCTCCGTCGTCACCCAGTGGTATCGCGTACATCCCGCTGCCGCTCCTCCTCCGCAAGGACGTCCGCCACTTCGGCGTCCGTCGCCGCGGCCAGCTTCTCACGGGGGACGCGGCACTCGGGCGGCTCGATGCTGATGCGCGGCAGGAGCCTGTCCAGCCGGCGCGGAAGCCACCAGTTGGCGCTGCCCAGCAGGTGCATCAGGGCGGGCACCAGGAGCGTACGGAGGACGAAGGCGTCCAGGGCGACGGCGGCGGCGAGCGCGATGCCGAACATGGCGATCACCCGGTCGCCGCTGAGGACGAAGGCGAGGAACACCGAGATCATGATGACCGCGGCGGAGTTGATCACCCGGCTGGTCTCGGCGAGGCCGACGCGGACGGCGCGGCGGTTGTCGCCGGTCTCCAGCCACTCCTCGTACATCCGGCTGACCAGGAAGACCTGGTAGTCCATGGAGAGCCCGAAGAGCACCGACACCATGATCACGGGCAGGAAGGGCTCGATCGGGCCGGCGCTGCCGAGGCCGAGCAGTTCGCTCCCCCAGCCCCACTGGAAGATCGCGACGACGACGCCGAAGGAGGCGGCGACGGCGGCGACGTTCATCGCGGCGGCCTTGACGGGGATGCCGACCGAGCGGAAGGCCAGCAGGAGCAGCACGCAACCCAGGCCGATGACGACGCCGACGAAGAGGGGCAGCTTGCCGACGATGACGTCGGCGAAATCGTCGTAACCGGCCGTCACACCTCCGACGTGCACGTCGAGCGCGGTGCCGGCCTCGGCGCGCGGCAGCACCTCGGAGCGGAGCCGCTCGACGAGGTCGCTGGTGCTCCGGGACTGCGGGGCGGACTCGGGCACGACGGTGAGGTGGGCGGTGTCGCCGCCCGAGTTGTACATCACCGGGATCACCGAGGAGACGCCCTCGGTGGTGCGCAGGGAGGCGTCGAGGTTGTCCAGGGCGAGCCGGTCCTCGGCCCCGCCGACCTCGGTGACCAGGGTGAGAGGGCCGTTCACGCCGGGTCCGAAGCCCTCGGCGAGCAGGTCGTAGGCCTGGCGGGTGGTCGTGCCGCGGGGGTCGTTGCCCTGGTCGGAGGTGCCGAGGCGCAGTCCGAGGGTGGGCAGCGCGAGGACGGTGACGACGACGAGGGCGACGGCGCCGAGCAGCTTGGGGTGGCGCTCCACGAACGCCGACCAGCGGGCGGCGAACCCGGTGGGCAGTTCGGGTTCGGGTCCGTACTCCGCGAGCCGTCGACGCTCGCGCCGGCTCAGGGCGCGCGGGCCGATGTACGACAGCAGTGCCGGCAGCAGGGTCACGGAGGCGGCGACGGTGAGGACGACGGTCAGCGAGGCGGCGACGGCCACGCCGTTGAGGAAGTTCAGCCGGAGGATCAGCATGCCGAGCAGGGCGATGCACACGGTGGCACCCGCGAAGACGACCGCGCGTCCCGTGGTCGCGACGGCGCTCTCGGCGGCCTCGGCGACGGTGAGTCCCCGCTTCAGCCCGCGCCGGTGTCTGGTGACGATGAAGAGCGCGTAGTCGATGCCGACGCCGAGTCCGACGAGGGTGCCCAGCATGGGGGCGAAGTCGGCGACGGTCATGGCGTGGCCGAGCAGGGTGATGCCCGCGTAGGAGGTGCCGACCGAGACCAGCGCGGTGGCGATGGGCAGCACGGCGGCGGCGAGGGAGCCGAAGGCGAGGAAGAGGACGACCGCGGCCACGGCCACACCGAGGGCTTCGGCGAGATGACCTCCGGGCGCCTCGGTGAGCGCGACGGCGCCACCGCCCAGTTCGACCTGGAGCCCTTCGGTCTCGGCCTCCTTGGCGGTGTCGACCACGGCCCGCGCGTCGTCCGCGTCGATGTCCTGGGCGGCACCCCCGAAGGTGACCGAGGCGTACGCCGTGTGGGCGTTCTCGCTGATCAGGGGCGAGTCGGGGTCGTCGTACGGGTTGGTCACCGAGGCCACCCCGGGCAGCTCCGCGACGCGGTCCAGGGTGTGTGTCATGGACTGTTCGACGTCGGCGGCGCGGACGGTGCCCGTCGTCGTGTGCCACACGATCGTCTCGCTGTCACCACCGAGGCCGGGGAAGCCGGAGACGAGCATCCGGGAGGCACGGTCGGAGTCGGTGCCGGGGACCCCGTAGTCGTTGGAGTACGCGGAGCCGGCCACCACGGCGCCCGTGGCGACCCCGCCGAAGGCGAGGAGCCAGAGCAGAACTGCGACGAGGCGGCGCTGGACACACCAGCGCGCGAGGGCTGCCACGAACGTGCTCCCAGGGTGTCTGATTGTGGATCTTTGACCGGGAACAGTCGTACATGGTGCGAACAGCCCGCAAAGAACGCATGAGCAATGCGACGTCACTCTTTCAGGCAGAGATGATCCTTTGCTGATTTCGTGGTCTTATTCACAATTCCACCTCGTTCACGGTCCCGTCGTGCCGCCCCGGGGGGAACCGCCGGGTCTCATGGTGCTGTCGTTGACTTGGGCGACAAGTGCCGGGCAAGCTGACGCGCGCTCACCTACGGCACCGCACTCTGCTTGTACTGAGCCATCAACTCATCTACACCGGGGGGCAATTGACTTGAACAGTGCCATGCACCACATCGGACCGGACGCGGCGCCCGACCGCTACCGGCTCCTCAACGCGATCGGCCGGGGCGGCGAGGCCGTGCTGTACCGGGCGACGATCCAGCTGGACGGCGAGCCCGAGACGGTGGTCGTCAAGGTGCTCGACGCGAAGAACACCCTCACTCCGGACCAGTTCGAGCGGCTGAGCACCAAGTGGAACGACCAGGCGGAGCTGCTGCGCTTCGTGGGACGGCCGGGGGTCGTGGGGGTCCGTGAGCACTTCGAGGGACCGCCGATCCACTCGCAGGGCCGGGCCGCGTCCGCCGCGGGACGGGCACTGGTCCTGGTGATGAACCACGTCGACGGTCTCGACCTGCGGGACTGGCGTGCCGAGCGCACCCTGTCCACGCACGCCGAGCGGCGCGAGGTCGGCCGGGTGCTGGAACAGCTCGCCGACACCCTCGACTGGCTGCACTCCGGACGGGCCACACCGTCCGGGCGCACCGTGATCCACGGCGACCTGTCGCCGGGCAACATCATGGTCGACGTCCACGGCCAGGCCACGCTGGTCGACTTCGGCCTCAGCAAACTCACCGCCGACCACCAGACCGCCGAGGTCTGGTTCACCCCCGGGTACGCCGCGCCCGAGGTGTTCGACGGCAAGCGGACCCCGAACACGGACCGGTACGCCTTCGGGGCGATCACGTACTACCTGTTGAGCGGGCAGACGCCGCCCAGCACCCCGGAGCAGCTCCGCACGGCGCTGGCGGAGCTGCCGTCGGTGCGGGCGCTCGCCCCGGACCGTGCCGAGCGGGTCCTGACGATCTGCGCCACGGAACCGGCAGAGCGGCCGGAGAGCCTGCGCGCCTGGCTGAGCGACGTACGGGACGCGGTGGTGTCGACGACGAATCCGGTGCGGGACGCCGTACCGCCCGGGTTCACCGGGACCCAGCAGCCGCCCACGACGGTGACGGCCGCGCCGACGACTCCGCCGCTCCCGACCCAGGCGCCCCCGACCACGGTGACCGGCTCCGACGTCTCCGGCCCGGCGGAGACGCAGGCGCCGCCGACGACGGTGACGCACTCGCCCGAGTCCGGGACGGCAGGCACCGCCCCGAAGGAGCCGGCGGCTGCCACGGGCAACACGGGCAGCACGGGCAGCACGGGCAGCACGGGCAGCACGGGCAGCACGGGCAGCACGGGTAGCACGGGTAGCAACGACTCCGGGCACCCGGCCCCGCTCGGAAGCTTCGGACCGCCCGTCCCGCCACCCACCGTCGTGGGGGCCACCCCCGGGGGTGGCCCCGGCCGTCCGGTGCGCGGGGAGACGGGGCGGCGGGTGCTGGTCCCCGTGCTGGCCGTGGCCCTCGTCGCCTCGCTGGCCGTCATCGGCGTCCAGGCCATGGCCGACGACGGCACCGAGAACGGCGCGTCCCCCACCGTGACCAGGACGGTCACGGAGACGGCCACGGTCACGGCGACGCCGGAGAGCCCGGTGGCGGACGACGGGGCGACCGCCGAACCGTCCTCGGGCGAGTCGGCCGACGCCGGAGGGAACGAAGGGCAGGTGGACCAGGCGAGCTCGGTGTCGCTGACGACGTTCAGCACGGTCGCCGAGGGCTCCGCGACGCTCGCCGTCGGCGACGGCACCATGAACAACAAGCACTACGAGACGGCACTCGTTCCCGACGGCTACCGAAACCGGTGCGGTGGCGGCTGGTCGGAGTACAACCTGGGACGGGAATGGAAGAACCTCACCATGACCGCCGGGGTCTCCGACACCTCCGAAGGCTCGGCATCGCGTATCGAAGTGTTCGTGGACGGGAAATCGCTGTTCACCGGCCAGGTCGACCTTGGCGAGACGCGTGAGCTGAAGATGGAGGTCGAGAACGGTCTGCGGCTCCGCATCGCGTACGACGATCCGAGCGACAGCTGCAGCATGGGAGACCTGGTCCTCGCCGATCCCACGCTCGCGAGGTGACCACAAGGGGAGGTGCCCCCGGAATCGATTCCGGGGGCACCTCCCCTTCAAGTACCGCAGGCGGGCGCTCAGCCCTCGTCGACGCCCAGCTTCTGAAGGATCAGCTCCTTGACGCGCGCCGCGTCCGCCTGACCCCGGGTCGCCTTCATGACCGCGCCGACCAGGGCGCCGACGGCGGCCACCTTGCCGCCCCGGATCTTGTCCACGACGCCCTGGTTGCCGGCGATGGCCTCGTCGACGGCGGTGGTGAGCGCGCCCTCGTCGGAGACGACCTTCAGGCCGCGCTGGTCGACGACCTCGTCCGGCGTGCCCTCACCGGCGATGACGCCCAGGATGACCTGGCGGGCCAGCTTGTCGTTCAGGTCGCCCTTGGTGACGAGCTCGGCGACCCGCGCGACCTGCTCCGGCGTGATCGCCAGCTCGTCGAGCGACTTGCCCGACTCGTTGGCGCTGCGGGCCAGCTCGCCCATCCACCACTTGCGGGCGGAGGCCGCGTCGGCACCGGCGTCGATCGTGGCGAGGATCGGGTCCAGCGCGCCGGCGTTGAGGATCGACTGCATGTCGTTGCCGGAGATGCCCCACTCCTCGCGGAGCCGGTTGCGGCGCACCAGCGGCAGTTCGGGCAGGGTGGCGCGGATCTCCTCGACCCACTCGCGCGCCGGGGCGACCGGTACCAGGTCGGGCTCCGGGAAGTACCGGTAGTCCTCGGCCTCCTCCTTCACGCGGCCCGAGGTCGTGGACCCCGTGTCCTCGTGGAAGTGGCGGGTCTCCTGGATGATCGTGCCGCCGTCGTTCAGCACGGCGGCGTGCCGCTGGATCTCGAAGCGGGCCGCACGCTCGACCGAACGCAGCGAGTTGACGTTCTTGGTCTCGCTGCGGGTGCCGAACTTCTCCCGGCCGTGCGGGCGCAGCGACAGGTTCACGTCGCAGCGCATCTGGCCCATCTCCATGCGGGCGTCGGACACGCCGAGCGCCCGGATGAGTTCGCGCAGTTCACGGACGTAGGCCCGCGCGACCTCGGGGGCACGCTCGCCCGCTCCCTCGATCGGCTTGGTGACGATCTCGATGAGCGGGATGCCCGCGCGGTTGTAGTCGAGCAGGGAGTGCGAGGCGCCGTGGATACGGCCCGTCGCGCCACCGACGTGCATCGACTTGCCGGTGTCCTCCTCCATGTGGGCGCGCTCGATCTGGACGCGGAAGGTCTCGCCGTCCTCCAGTTGCACGTCGAGGTAGCCGTCGAAGGCGATCGGCTCGTCGTACTGGGAGGTCTGGAAGTTCTTCGGCATGTCCGGATAGAAGTAGTTCTTCCGGGCGAAGCGGCACCACTCGGCGATCTCGCAGTTCAGCGCGAGGCCGATCCGGATCGCCGACTCGACGCCGGTCGCGTTGACGACCGGGAGCGCGCCGGGCATGCCGAGGCAGACGGGGCAGGTCTGGGTATTGGGGTCGGCGCCCAGTGCGGTCGAACAGCCGCAGAACATCTTGGTGTGGGTGCCGAGTTCGACATGGACCTCGAGGCCCATGACGGGGTCGTACGACGCCAGCGCGTCCTCGTACGACACCAGGTCGGTCGTGGTGGTCACGGTGAAACTTCCCTCTCAGCCCAGCAGGACGTCGTCGTCGCCCAGGCGTTTCAGCTCGCGGTAGAGGATGGCGAGGTTGGTGACGACCGCTGCTCCGGTCACGACGGCGTCGAGCAGCCGCAGCGTGTCGTGGTCGCCGCGGGCCTTCTTGATCTGCTTGTACACCCCGACGGCGCCGAACGCCGACGTGGCCATCGAGACGTACAGGCCGGACTTCGAGCTCTTGAAGCCCTTGGCCTTGGACAGTGCGCTCACAGCGACGGTGCCTCCTCGATCAGCGGGTGGCCCCACCTTTCCACGAAGGCGGCCTCGACCGCGGCGCCGACCTTGTACAGCCGGTCGTCCTTCATGGCGGGGGCGATGATCTGCAGCCCCACCGGCAGGTTGTCCTCGGGTGCGAGGCCGCAGGGCAGCGACATGGCCGCGTTGCCCGCCAGGTTGGTGGGGATGGTGCACAGGTCGGCCAGGTACATCGCCATCGGGTCGTCGGCGCGCTCGCCGATCGGGAAGGCGGTGGTCGGGGTCGTCGGGGAGACGATCACGTCGACCTGCTCGAAGGCCTGCTCGAACTCCTGCTTGATCAGGGTGCGGACCTTCTGGGCGCTGCCGTAGTACGCGTCGTAGTAGCCCGAGCTCAGGGCGTACGTGCCGAGCATGACGCGGCGCTTGACCTCGGGACCGAAGCCGGCCTCGCGGGTCAGGGAGGTGACCTCCTCGGCGGAGTGCGTGCCGTCGTCGCCGACGCGCGCGCCGTAGCGCAGGCCGTCGAAGCGGGCGAGGTTGGAGGAGCACTCGGACGGCGCGATCAGGTAGTACGCGGAGAGCGCGAGGTCGAAGGACGGACAGTCCAGCTCGACGACCTCGGCGCCCAGCTCCTTCAGCAGTTCGACGGACTCGTCGAAGCGCTGGACGACGCCGGGCTGGTAGCCCTCGCCGCGGAACTGCTTGACGACGCCGACGCGCATGCCGGAGACCGAGCCGTTGCGGGCGGCCTCGACGACCGCGGGGACCGGGGCGTCGATGGAGGTGGAGTCCATCGGGTCGTGTCCGGCGATCACCTCGTGCAGCAGGGCCGCGTCCAGGACCGTACGGGCGCAGGGGCCGCCCTGGTCGAGGGAGGAGGAGAAGGCCACCATGCCGTAGCGGGAGACGCCGCCGTACGTCGGCTTGACGCCGACCGTGCCGGTGACGGCGGCGGGCTGGCGGATGGAACCGCCGGTGTCGGTGCCGATGGCGAGCGGCGCCTGGAAGGCCGCGAGCGCGGCGGAGGAGCCGCCGCCGGAGCCGCCGGGGATCCTGGTGAGGTCCCACGGGTTGCCGGTCGGGCCGTACGCGCTGTTCTCCGTCGAGGACCCCATGGCGAACTCGTCCATGTTGGTCTTGCCGAGGATGACGACGTCGGCGGCCTTGAGGCGCTGGGTGACGGTCGCGTCGTACGGCGGGATCCAGCCCTCGAGGATCTTCGAACCGACGGTGGTGGGGATGCCCTCGGTGGTGAAGATGTCCTTGAGTGCGAGCGGGACGCCGGCCAGCGGGCCGAGCCTCTCGCCGCGCTCGCGCTTGGCGTCGACGGCACGGGCCTGGGCGAGGGCGCCCTCGCGGTCGACGTGCAGGAAGGCGTGCACCTTCTCGTCGACGGCCTCGATGCGGGCCAGGTGGGCCTCGGTGACCTCGACGGCCGTCAGCTCGCCGGAGGCGATCTTCGCGGCGATCTCGGCCGCGGTGAGCTTGATGATGTCGCTCATGGCGGTTACTCCTCCCCCAGGATCTGCGGCACCTTGAATCGCTGCTGCTCCTGGGCCGGGGCGCCGGAGAGCGCCTGCTCGGGCGTGAGCGACGGACGGACCTCGTCCGGCCGCATGACGTTCGTCAGCGGGAGCGGGTGCGAGGTCGGCGGTACGTCTTGGTCGGCGACCTCGCTGACGCGGGCGACCGCGCCGATGATGTCGTCCAGCTGTCCCGCGAAGTGCTCGAGCTCTTCGGGCTTCAGCTCCAGACGCGCCAGCCGGGCGAGGTGGGCGACCTCCTCGCGCGTGATGCCAGGCATGCAGCGTTCCTCTGGGGTGAGTGTGTGTGGTGTGGGCAAATCGGCTTTCGCAAGTCGGTTTGGCCCAATCCTATGGGTCGGGGGCCGGTGCGCGTGAAACGGTCGCCCTCAGCGCCGGAGCGACGGCGCCGGAGCGACCCCAAGGGGCGCCGGCCCCGTCGCTATCCCACTCGCCCCGGGTCGTCCGCCGCGGCTGCCGGAAGGGCCGCGGCGGGACGCTGCCAGCCGCGGTCGCCGCGGGCCAGCAGCCAGGCCGTGGTCTCCTCCGGCGGCATCGCGGCCGCGACCAGCCAGCCCTGTACGGCGTCGCAGCCCAGGTCGCGCAGGCGCTCCCAGGTCTCGTCGTCCTCCACGCCCTCGGCGACGACGAGCAGACCGAGCGAGTGCGCGAGGTCGACGGTGCAGCGCACGATGGCCGCGTCCTCGGCGTCGACGGCCAGCCGGGCCACGAACGAGCGGTCGATCTTGAGCTCGCTGACCGGGAGTTTGCGCAGGTGGACGAGGGAGGAGTAGCCGGTGCCGAAGTCGTCCAGGGACATCTTCACGCCGTGTCCGGTCAGCGCGTTGAGGGTGTCGGCGGCGCGCTGCGGGTCCTCCAGGAGGACGTGTTCCGTGATCTCCAGTTGGAGCGCTCCCGCCGGGACGCCGTGCCGGGCGAGGCGGGCGGCGACCGCGCCCGCGAAGCCGGGTGTGTGGACGTCGCGCGGGGAGACGTTGACCGCGACGGGCACGAACAGGCCCTGGGAGCGCCACTGGGCGACCTGTTCGAGCGCCGTCTCCAGCACGTACTCGGTGAGGTGGGGCATCAGTCCGGAGGACTCGGCGATCGCTATGAACTCGTCCGGCGGCACCCTGCCCCGCTCGGGGTGCACCCAGCGGACCAGGGCCTCCAGGCCCGCGACCTGTCCGTCGAAGCGGACCTTGGGCTGGTAGTGCAGCTGGACCTCGTGGGCGTCCAGGGCCCGGCGCAGGTCGCCCAGCAGCCCGAGCCGGTCCGGGGTGTTGGAGTCCCGCTTGGACTCGTAGACCTCCACACCCGTACGGTCCCGCTTCGCCTGGTACATCGCCACGTCCGTGCGGCGCAGCAGCCCTTCGGCGTCCAGCGCGTGGTCGGGGAAGACGGCGACGCCGGCGCTGGCCTCCAGGACGAGGGTGAGCCCGTCCAGGTCCATCGGGGAACTGAGCGCGGCCACCAGGCTCCGGGCGATCCGGGTCGCCGACGTGGTCGAGTCGGCGACGGGCAGCAGGACGGCGAACTCGTCGCCACCGAGCCGCGCGGCCTCCGCTCCGCGCGGCAGGGCCTGCCGCAGCCGGTCGGCGGTCTGCAACAGCAGCCGATCGCCGGCGAGGTGTCCGAGCGTGTCGTTGACCGACCGGAAGCGGTCGAGGTCGATCAGCATCAGGGCGGCGCGGGCCCCGATGCGCTCGGCGTCGTCCAGGGCGGTCCAAATCCGCTCGAGCAGCCACTGGCGGTTGGGCAGTCCGGTGAGCGGGTCGCGCAGCTGCTCCTCGGCCCGGGCGCGGGCGATCCACAGGGTGGAGTCGAGGGCGATCAGCGGGATGGAGAACAGCGGCAGCAGCAGCGGCTTGGCGACGGCGACCACGCAGACCAGCGGGGCGATGCCGAGCAGCGCGACGGCGACCAGGCCCTGTCTGGCCAGGGCGGAGCGGGCGACGGTGGGCAGGCCTGGGCGCGGTGTCTGCAGGTACCACAGCAGGGCGCGGGTGACGGCGAGATAGGCGACGGCGACGAGCACCACCTTGGGCGCCGCGTACACCCCCCAGGTGTTCGGGTCCCAGGGGTCCTCCACGGTCGGTACGGAGCCGCAGACGCCCAGCAGCAGGGCGCCCGCGGCGATGCCGAGGATGTCCACCGCGCCGTGCAGGACGCCCTGCCGCCAGCGGCCCCGGCGGGCTATACCGACCAGGACGACGACGGTGAGGCTGACCAGGCCGGCCGGGAGCCAGCCGTACAGCAGCAGGACGGCGAGGGTGAGGGCGGCGCCGGAGCCGGTGCCGCCCCACCAGCGGGAGCGGCCGAGCATCACCAGGTGGCCGACGACGATGCCGGTCAGCACGGCCAGGGACCAGCCGACGGTGCCGGACGGGAAGAGGGCCTGGCCGTCGGTGAAGGCCCGGTAGAAGCCGGCGCCCAGCACGAAGGCGGCGGCCGCGACGACCGCCGCGGGCAACGCGGGCCCTCCCAGGTGCCGTTCGCCGTCGTGGCCCGTGTCGGTATCAGCGCCGGTGCCGGTGCCGGACAGGACGGGGGGGTGGCGGACGGTCGGCGGCGCGGAGCCGCGACCGGTGGTGGACGGCCCCGAGCCGCGAGCGGTGACCGGCGGCCCGGAGCCACGACCGGTGACCGGCGACGCGGTGCCGCGGGCGGCGGCGGGCGGCCCGGAGCCGCGGGCGGCGGCCGTGGGATGCGGTGCGCCACCACCGCGCTGCCCGAGCCACCGGCTCACGTGCCACGCGCCCACCATGCGACGCAGGCGCAGCCGTGAGCCCGCGGCGGCGCTCTCGGTCGGTTCCATTCCCGTCCCTCTCACAGCCGGCGGTGCCCACGCCACACGGCCCCCGCCTCGACCACCATCAACGGCTCCGCGTCGGAGACCTCTTCCTCCCGTCCCTCGGGGCAGGGGGATGCCCCGACCGCAGCCGGGCACGGCGGGCGCACAACCTCAACAGTAGGCCGCGGAGGGCTTCCAGGGGCACCGGTCGTCGGCGGTTGCCCGAATGCGTCCTGGCCACCCGTATGCATCTGATATGCGCCGAACGGGTGGCCTTCAACCGCTATTCCTCAGCCGAAAGTGCGACGTCGGCCGCCGCTTCGGGTCCTTGTTCGAGCAGGACGGTGAAACCGTCCTCGTTCAGAACCGGTACTTTCAGTTGCATCGCCTTGTCGTACTTCGACCCGGGGCTGTCACCGACCACCACGAACGACGTCTTCTTGGAGACCGACCCGGTCACCTTCGCGCCTCTGCTCTGCAGGGCGTCCTTGGCTCCGTCCCGGGTGAAGTTCTCCAGGGTGCCGGTGACCACGACGGTCAGCCCCTGGAGCGGCCGGGGCCCCTCGTCCTCCCCCGTCGACCGGTCCTCCAGCGGGACTCCGGCCGCCTTCCACTTGCGGACGATCTCGCGGTGCCACTCCTCGGCGAACCACTCCTTGAGGGCGGTGGCGATGATCGGGCCGACGCCTTCGGTGTTCGACAACTCCGCCTCGGTGGCCTGCTCGATGCGGTCGAGTGAGCGGAACTCGCGGGCCAGTGCCTGGGCGGCGACGGGCCCGACGTGCCGGATGGAGAGCCCGTTGAGGAAGCGGGCCAGCGGACGGGTCTTCGCCTCCCCGATGTGCTGCAGCAGCGCGAGCGTGTTCTTCTTCGGCTCACCCTCCTTGTTGGCGAAGACCGTGACGATCTTCTCCTCGCCCGTCCTGGGGTCGCGCTTGGGCAGCCCGCTGTCCGGGTCGAGGACGTACGCCTTGATGGGCAGCAGCTTCTCGACGGTGAGGTCGAAGAGGTCGCCCTCGTCCACCAGCGGTGGCTCGGACGGTTCCAGCGGACCGGTCAGCGCGGCGGCCACGACACCACCGAAGTGCTCGATGTCCAGGCACTCCCGGCCCGCGAGGTAGGAGACACGCTCACGCAACTGGGCGGGGCACGTGCGGGCGTTGGGGCAACGGAGGTCGATGTCGCCCTCCTTCATCGCCTTCAGGGGCGTCCCGCACTCGGGGCACTCGGCCGGCATGACGAACTCCCGTTCGCCGCCGCCCCGCAGGTCGGCGACCGGGCCGAGGATCTCCGGGATCACGTCACCGGCCTTGCGCAACACCACGGTGTCGCCGATGAGTACGCCCTTGGCCTTGACGACCTCCTGGTTGTGCAGCGTGGCGAACTCCACCTCGCTGCCGGCCACCGTGACCGGCTCGACCTGCGCGTACGGCGTGACTCGGCCGGTGCGGCCGACACCCACCTTGATGTCGACGAGCTTGGTGTTGACCTCTTCCGGCGCGTACTTGTAGGCGATGGCCCAGCGCGGTGCGCGGGCCGTGGAGCCGAGCCGTCCCTGGAGGCGGATCTCGTCGAGCTTGACGACGACACCGTCGATCTCGTGCGCCACGGAGTGCCGGTTCTCGCCGTAGTACGCGATGAACTCCCGTACGCCGTCGAGTCCGTCGACCACCCTGTTGTGCGGGGAGGTGGGCAGGCCCCAGGTCTTCAGCAGGTCGTAGGCCTGGGAGAGGCGGGTCATGCCCTTGAAGCCCTCCAGGACGCCGATGCCGTGGACGACCATGTGCAGCGGTCGGGTGGCGGTGACGCGCGGGTCCTTCTGGCGCAGCGAACCCGCCGCCGCGTTGCGCGGGTTGGCGAAGGGCTTGTCCCCCGCCTCGTTCAGCCGCTTGTTGAGCTCCTGGAACTTCTCCATCGGGAAGTAGACCTCGCCGCGGATCTCCACGAGGTCGGGGACCTCGTCCCCCGTGAGGCGCTCCGGGATATCGGCGATGGTGCGGACGTTGGGGGTGATGTCCTCGCCGGTGCGGCCGTCGCCGCGGGTGGCCGCGCGGACGAGCCGGCCCCGCTCGTAGGTGAGGTTGACGGCGAGTCCGTCGACCTTCAACTCGCACAGGAAGTGGTACTTCTGCTCGCCCAGCTCCCTGGCGATGCGCTCGGTCCAGGCGGCGAGCTCGTCGTCGTTGAAGGTGTTGTCGAGGGAGAGCATGCGCGAGCGGTGCTCTACGGCCGTGAACTCCGTCTCGTAGGACCCGGCGACCTTCTGGGTGGGAGAGTCCGGGGTGCGCAGCTCCGGATACTCCTCCTCCAGCTCCTCCAGGGAACGCAGCAGCCGGTCGAAGTCCGCGTCACTGACGACGGGGGCGTCCTTCACGTAGTACCGGAAGCGGTGCTCCTCGATCCGCTCAGCGAGCTGCACGTGCTTCTCGCGCGCCTCGGCGGGCACGCTCGTCGTCTCCGCCTGCTTGTCGCCGGCCACCGTGTTGTCCTCCCGTTACTCTGGGTTGTCCGCGAGGGATCTCGCCGCCCGGGCGCAGTGGGCGAGCGCCCGGCGGGCGTACTCGGGGGACGCGCCCGCGAGTCCGCACGCCGGCGTCACGGTGACCGCTTCCGTGAGAAGCCCCGGATGCAGCCCCAGCCTGCGCCACAGCGTTCTGACCCCCATGACGCTACCGGCAGGGTCTGACAATGCGGTGTCCGTGCCCGGCACGACACCGGCCAGCAGCCGGGTGCCGCCCTCGACGGCCTCGCCGATCACGTCGTCGTCACGCTCGGTGAGGAGCGAGAAGTCGAAGGAGACGCCCGTGACGCCGACCCGGCGCAGCAGGGCGAACGGCACGTCCGGTGCGCAGGAGTGGACCACGACGGGTCCGTCGCCGTGCACTCCCGCGACATCGCGGAGCGCGGCCTCGACGACCTGGCGGTCGACGGCCCGATGGGTGCGGTAGCCGCTGGCGCTCCGTACCTGGCCGCGCAGGACGGCGGTGAGGGACGGCTCGTCGAGCTGGAGCACGATCCGGGCGCCGGGCACCCGGCGCCCGACCTCGGCGAGGTGCAGGCGCAGCCCTTCCGCGAGCGAGGCGGCGAGGTCGCGGGACGCGCCGGCGTCGGAGAGGACCGCCTCGCCGTTCCTGAGCTCCAGGGCGGCGGCCAGCGTCCAGGGGCCGACGGCCTGGACCTTCAGCGGCCCCTCGTAGCCCTGGGTGAACTCCTCCAGGGCGTCGAGGTCCTCCCCGAGCCAGGCCCGGGCCCGCTTGGTGTCGCGGCCCGGCCGGTCGCCGAGCCGCCAGCCGCTGGGCTCCACGCGCGCGTACAGCTCGACGAGCATCCCGGCGGTGCGTCCGATCATGTCGGCGCCGGGGCCGCGGGCGGGCAGCTCGGGGAGGTACGGGAAGTCCTCGAAGGTGCCGGTGACTGTCTTGACGGCCTCACGGGCGTCGTCCCCCGGCAGGGAGCCGATGCCGGTGGCGGGGCCGAAGCGCGGGCTGGTCTGGCTGTTGTCGCTCACCCGGCCAGCCTATGCGGCAGGACGCGGCCCGCGCCCCGGTGGGCCGTCACCGTCCCGGGCGCACCGTCAGGTCGTTGACCTCCGCGTCCCTGGGCAGGTCCAGGGCCATGAGGATCGTCGTGGCGACGGACTCGGGGTCGATCCACTTCGTGGGGTCGTACTCCTTGCCCTCCTGCTGGTGCACCTTGGCCTGCATGGGGCTGGTGGTGCGGCCGGGGTAGACGGAGGTGACGCGGACGCCGTTCGCGTGCTCCTCCTGGCGCAGGGCGTCGGCCAGGGCCTTCAGGCCGTGCTTGGAGGCGGCGTACGCGGACCAGCCGGCGTGGGCGTTCAGGCCGGATCCCGAGTTGACGAACAGCACGTGGCCCTGGGCGACGCGCAGCTGGGGCAGGAAGAGGCGGGTCAGCTCGGCGGGGGCGATCAGGTTGACGCCCAGCTGGTTGCGCCAGGTCTTCGGGGTGAGCTCGCCGACCGGGCCGAGGTCGACCACCCCGGCGATGTGCAGCAGCGAGTCCACGCGGTCGGGCAGGGTCTGGTGCGAGAAGGCCCAGGAGAGCTTCTCCGGGTCGGCCAGGTCGCCGACCAGCGTCTTGGCGCCGGGGAACGCGGCCGCCAGTTCCTTCGCCCGGCCCGCGTCGCGCGCGTGGAGCACGACCTCGTCGCCGCGCTCGTGCAGGCGGCGGGTGACGGCGGCGCCGATGCCGGAGCCCGCTCCGGTGATCACATGTGTAGCCATGCCCGCCATGCTCGCACCACCGCGGCCTCACTCGATGCCCTGGCTCTCCTCCAGGTAGGCCAGCGCCCCGACGGGCTCCTCGGCGAAGAACACCAGCTCGGTGAGGGGGCGGGGCAGGAACCCCTCGTCCTCCATCCGGCGGAACTGCTCCTTGAGCCCGTCGTAGAAGCCCGCCGTGTTGAGCAGGACGACCGGCTTGTCGGTGTGCCCGTGCTTCTTCAGCTCCAGGATCTCCGTGGCCTCGTCCAGCGTGCCGGTGCCGCCCACCATGATCACCACGGCGTCGGCCTTCTCCAGCAGCAGCCGCTTGCGCTCGGCGAGGTCCCGGGCGATCACCATCTCGTCGGCGCCCTCGCGCGCCTTGGCCGCCAGGAAGTCGACCGAGACCCCGAGCAGGCGTCCCCCGGCCTCCTGCACTCCGTCGGCGACGACCTTCATCAGACCGACGTCGGAGCCGCCCCAGACGAGGGTGTGACCGCCCTTGCCCAGCAGTTCGGCGAACTCCCGCGCGGGGCGCGTGTAGCGGTCGTCGAGGTCGGCGGCGGAGAGGAAGACGCAGATGTTCATGGGGCAACGGTACGTTCGGCGCCCCACGGGGAAGAACCCGGCTTCCGGCCGCGCTGTAGTGACCGGGGCCACTGCCACCAAGGAGGACGATCGTGGGACTCGAAAAGCTCAAGGGACTCAAGGGACACCGCATCACCGTCGAGCCCAGCGACCGGCACGTGCGCGTGGTGCACGGCGGGCAGGTCCTGGCGGAGAGCGACGAGGCACTGGTCCTGCGGGAGACAGGCCTTCCGGAGCGGTACTACCTCCCGCCCCGGGACGTACGCCTCGACCTGCTGACCCCGTCCGACACGCAGACGCACTGCCCCTTCAAGGGCGACGCGTCCTACTGGTCGCTGCCCCAGGCGGCGGACGTCGTCTGGGCGTACCCTGACCCGAAGCCGGAGGTACGGGACATCAAGGACCACCTGTGCTTCTACGAGGTCGAGGTGTCCTGACCGATTTACGCCCTGCCCGATGTGAATCCCGACCGGGCATGATCTGCGGTGCCGGCAGATCCCCACGTGAACGTTGGTCGGGGTCACCTCACCGCACCCCGCCACAGCTCGGGCTCCTCCTCGGCGAAACGACGTTCACGCTCGTTGGCGTCCGGGAGCACGCTCCGCAGGCGCCTGCGAAACTCGGCTCCGTGGCCGGACGCCCGCAGGTGACACAGTTCGTGCACGAGGACGAGGTCCACCAGCGCGGGCGGCAGCTGGAGAACGGCCCAGTGAACGCTGATCGTCCCGTCGGGATCGCAGGCGCCCCAGCGAGTGCCCAGGTCGCGGACCACAAGCCCTTTTGGTGAGACTCCGACGACGCCGGCGAACGAGGGCATGCGGAGGCCCAGCCAGCGACGGCCGCAGTCGGTGTACCAGTCGGCGATGCGCCGTCCGCCCTCGCGTCGATCGTCGGACCGGGGGAGTTCGAGCCGCCCCTGGTGCAGCCGAACATGTCGGTGTCCCTCGTCCGCCGGGATGACCAACAGCCGGTGCCGGCGGCCGAGGTAGGCGAAGCCCGTTCCGTCCACCAGTTCCTTGACCTGCTCGGCCGGTCGTCTCCGTCGCCGCCGCACCTCGTCCGCGAGCCGTGGCAGCCGGGCCCTCACCGCGTCGGCCACTTGACGCGGATCCGCGTCCGGCGGGACGGCGAAGCGCACCCCGCCGTCCGGCGCGACGTCGATGCCCAGGGTGCGGCGGCGGGGCCGGACGACGAACTCCCACTCCCACTCTTCGGGGAGCGGCAGGGAGGCGATCGCCTGCTGGACGGGGTGGACGGTGCCGGTCACCCGCTCTTCCTACCACCCGTGTACGACGGTCCTGTGACGACGGTGGCTTCGCCGACCGGGTGCGGCCCGCCCGGTCACTCCGTCCGGCGCCTGTAGCGCAGGAAGTCGGCGTGTCGGTTGCGTGCGAGCTCCACCAGGTCTGTGGCCAGGTCCCCGACCCGGGCCCAGTCCATGTGCAGGTCGCTCTCCAGGTAGAGGCGCAGTTCCCTGCGCACCCTGATCTGGGTGTCGGCCAGGGTGACGAAGTCCTGGGAGCCGACGAGCCGTGCGATCTTCGCGGTGAGCCCGAGGGCCCCCTGCACGAGATCCGCCCCTTCCGGCGCCCCGGTCTCCTCGACCACATCCTTCAAGAGTCCGTACACCGGCTGCTCGGTCCACCGGTCGAGTTCGCGTATCCGGTCGTCCCCGTCGTTCGGACCGGGCCCGTCCCCTTCGGCCGCCACCACGTCGGCCACCAGAACCGCGAGTGCGGCGGCGGCCTGTTCGAAGTCGTCGCTCATCGAACGGACGATCTCCTCCAACCGTTCGCTGAACCGCTGGTAGCGCGCCGGGTCCGAGCCGAGGCGTGCGTCGATGTGCAGCCGGAGCCTGCTGCGCATGTAGTCGGTCCTGGTCCGCGGATCCGGGTTCGCGCCGACCTTCTCCATGAAGTCGACCGCGGTCAGCTCCACCGACGGCACCCGTTCCTCGATCGCCGACACCCTCAGGTGGCGGGAGATGAGCCGGCGCACCTTGGCACCGTAGCGGCGCGGGCTGAAGTCGTCGCGGCTGTCCAGGTACCGCTGCCGGGCCAGGTACTGGACCTCACCGAGCAGCCGGGCCTCAGTCTCGTACTTGAGCGCGGCCGGCCTCGGCAGTACGGCGTTGAGGGCGGTGAGGAAGTCCCGTACGAGTTCGTCGAACTCGCCCATCAGCGTCGGGTCTGCGAGTGCGGCGAGCAGGTCCTCTCGCTGCGCCTCGGCGCGGAGTGAGGTGATGCCCCGGTCGGCGAGGAGCCGGGTGATCTGGGTGCGCAGGTCGTCGAGCCGGTTGTCGGCGGCAGCCTCGGTCTCCAGCCACATCCGGTCGCGGACGGGCTGTGCGCCCTGGTAGTCCGGCGCCAGGTGGTCGAGGGACAGGTCCTGGTAGCCGTACACGGCCCGCAGGTGGGCCGCGTCGTACTCGTCCATGGAACGGGAGAGTTCGGGCCCCACCCCGATGTAGTCGACGATCTGGCCCCACTCCTTGTGCGGATAGAGGCGGTTGGTGCGGGCGACCGCCTGGAGCAGTCCGACGCCGGAGAGCGGGCAGTCGAGGTAGAGCACCTGTTCCACGGGGGCGTCGAAGCCGGTGAGGAGCATGGACTGGACGACCAGGAAGGCCATCGGGTCGTCCTCGTCCTCGGTCCTCCCGGTGCCGCCACGGATGTCCGGCGAAGCCTCGCCGTCCCAGGGATCGTCACCCGTCACGAGGTGGCCACCGGGGTACGTGGCTGCGCTCGGCCTGCCGTGGGTCGAGGCGTCCCACGACGGGTCGTGTGCTGCCGCGTGCGGATCGCCGAGCCCCTGCTTGAACCGCGCGATGTGCGCGTCCTGCCGGGACTTGGCGGTCCAGGTCTTCCAGTCCGCCGGGTCCTTCGCCTTCGCCTGCCCCGAGGACGCCTGGGAGATGACCACGGCGGCGTCGATGGAGCGGAGCAGCGGCAGGTGCGGCAGGAGATCCAGCAGTTCGCGCTCGTCCGGCGAGGCGGAGTCGTAGCCGTTCGGGTCGTGCACCAGGTCGGGATCGAGTTGCTCGGCCCTCGCCACGAGGCGGTCGCGGGCGTCCAGCAGCGCGCCGCGATACCGGACGGCCGCCTTCCGGGACACGGTGACGATCTGCGCCCCGAACCGGTCGGGCAGGGCCGTGCGCGTCCAGTGGGACAGCATGTGCTCGGCCTTGTCCGCGATCACGGAGGGGGATTCGAGCACTTCCTTCTTCCGGGCGAACTTCCGCAGCACCTGCTCCCGCTGCTTCGATTCCTTGGGCGCCTCGATGTCGAAGGAGGCGTCCAGTACGGCTTTCTCGATGACCTCCAGGTCGACGTGGTGCGCCTCGTAGCGCACGGGGACGACGGCGCCGTCGGTCTCGGCGTCGCGCAGGGTGTAGGTGTCGGTGAAGCCGCCGAAGATGTCCTCGGTGGTCTTGCGCGCCTTACTGAGGATGGGGGTGCCGGTGAAGCCGACCAGTACGGCGTTCGGCAGCATGGCGCGCAGCCGGGCGTGCTGCCAGGCGAGGTGTCCCCGGTGTGCCTCGTCCACGAGGACGACGATGTCGTGCCCCGGATTGGCGACATGATTCTGCACCCGGTCCTGCTCGGCCGGCGTCTCGGCGAGCTTCTCCTCGCGGCCGTCCCAGGCCGTGTCGTCCCGTCGGGCCTTCTGAAGCATGACCAGGACGACGTCGGGGACGTCCACCGCGAGGTACTGGCGGGCCTGCTCGACCGACCGGGAACGGTAGATGTCCTCGTCGGCGGCGGCGAGACTGCGCCGGATCTGTTTCTCCAGGTCGATGCGGTCGGTGACCACGACGACCTTGTGTCCGCGCAGGTCCTGGGTGCTGCGCAGATGACGGACCAGGAAGGCCATGGTGAGGCTCTTGCCGGAGCCCTGGGTATGCCACACGACACCGCCGCGCTGGTCGACGTCCTCCTTCGCCTCCAGCGCGGTGCGGCGCCCCCGGAGCGTCCCGGCGATGGCGTGCACGGCCCGGAACTGCTGGAACCGGCCCACGGCCTTCACCGTACGACTGCCGTGCCGCGTCTCGGTCGTGAAATCCCGGACGAGAGTGAGGAGATGAGCGGGACGCAGCACGCCCGCGACGAGCGTCTGCTGCGCGGTGAGGTCCCGACCCTCGGGCGTACGGGTCTCGCCTCTTACCTGCGCCTCCGTCGCGGGGGCCACGGTCCGCCAGGGCGCGAAGTGCTTGGCCTCGGCCGTGACGGTGCCGAGTTCGGCGTGCGCCCGGTCCGTCGCGACGAGGAGTTGCGCGAATCTGGAGAACTCGGCGACCGGAGCGGCGGCGTCCACGCCCGCGTAGTCGACGACCTCGATGACCGCCGCGTCGAGGGCGAACCGAGGGTCCTTACGCCGGGTGGTCAC
Source organism: Streptomyces marokkonensis (assembly GCF_039539045.1). NCBI lineage: Bacteria > Bacillati > Actinomycetota > Actinomycetes > Kitasatosporales > Streptomycetaceae > Streptomyces > Streptomyces marokkonensis. Next base: position 2,948 of record NZ_BAABCQ010000082.1, on the reverse strand, counting down.
GGGCGCCTTGCACTCGATGACGACCCAGGGCAGCCCGTTCACGAAGAGCACCAGGTCCGGAGTAGCGGCCTCGGCGTCGGGCCGCTCCACCCGGAACTGGGACACCGCCAGGAAGTCGTTGCCGTTCTCGAACCGTCCGTCCCAGTCGACGAGCCGGACGTGTTCGGGGTCGCCCTTGCTCCAGCCGGGGAGTGTCCGGGCGGGGATGCCCTCCCGGAGGAGCCGCGTGACGTCCAGGTTCCCGGCGACTCCCCGCCCGGCCGGCCCTCGACCGGGGGCGGTGCCGAGGACACGGGCGAGGATGTGATCGAGCTGCTGCGCGGTGAGCCAGGACGTGCCGTCCTCCGACCGGACGTTGATCCGGGCCACGGCGTTGCGGAACCGGTCCGCGTAGACGACGTCGGTGAACGAGGAGCGTTCCGTGTCCCGGGGACGGGTCGCGGGCTCCCCGGGCGGCGCACCCCGCAGGTGTTCCCACCCCATGACCGTCAACTGTTCGATCAGTGGCCGTTCGACCTTCACGTACTCCGGCTGTTCCGCCACCGGCTCCCCTTGCCCACCCGTTGCCTGTTGCCCGCTGCCGTACGCGTCCGTTCACGTCGTGAACAGAGGTGCGGATCACCCTATCGGCGGAAGCCGGTGCCGTCAGGTGGCGTGGCGCGGTGAGGGCGGCATCCGGTCAACGGTGGGGCGAGGGGGTACTTCGGGAAAGCGTGAGCACTTGGGCCCAAAGCGTTCACGCTTTCACGGAGTGGGCCCTGGTCCGCGGGGGTGGCGCGGCGCGCAGGGGCGTCAGGCGGCGAGAGCGGACGGGCCGGGTTGTGACGGCCCTCTCCCACCACCGACACCGCCGTCTGTCGGCCGGTCCCCACCACCCAGCACCAGCTCGAACCAGATGCTCTTGCCACCGACCCCGAAGGCGGACTCGCCGAGACGGCACCCACCCCAGTCGTCGGCCAGAAGATCGAGGATCAGCAGCCCCCTCCCCCGCTCCTCGTCCGGCCCGGCCGAGGCGAACGGCACGGAAACGAGCGGGCAGGTGTCCGTGACGCTGACCCGCAGCACGGGGTTGGTCCAGCAGAGCCGCACGGTGGCGGGGCCGAGGGAGTACCGGACGGCGTTGGTGGTCAGCTCGGAGGCCAGCAACTCGGCCCGGTCCGTGAACTCTCCCAGCCCATGCGCGCCGAGTACGGCCTTGAGCGTCGTACGGGCGACGGCCGGCCCTCGCGGATCGCGCGGGAAGTGGAGTTCGTACTCCCAGGGCTCGGTGAACGGGATGGGGAGCAGGCCGCAGGTGGCCTGCTCTGCGGCTGGCCCGAGTGGTTCGGGACGTGATGCGGGGCTCGATTCGGGGCGCGGCTCGTGTTCCGGTTCCGCATTCTTCACGCGGCACCTCCTTGTGCATGTGCGTGTCTTGCGCATCTGCGACGAGTTACGGGTTCGGTTCGTTGAGACGGGGTGAGTGGAGTGCGGGTGAGTGGGTGGGTGGGTGGCGGTCTTCACGCCCTGCGGCGCTGCCCGGCCGGCGCCACCCAGAGAGGTGGCCTGCCGCCCGCTCCGCCTCTCGTCGGGCCCGGGGACGAGAGGCGGGGCGGTCGGTGCGCTTCCTCCCCGAGAAGCAGGTGGGTGGCGTGGGTCACACCATAGCCATGCACACTTAACCCGTGTAACCGGACTCACTGGAACGAGTTAAATATTGAAGGCCAGTTGCAGACAGTGAAGAGCGTCGACACACTGTGCGCGAACGAGGGGACGTACGAATGGCACCGCGAGCGACACCAACCATCCGACAGCGGCGATTCGGAGGGGAGTTGAGGCGTCTCCGTGAAGCCGCAGGCATGTCCGCGCCCACAGCGGCCGGCCTCTTGGGGACGGACCGCACCAACATCTCGAACATCGAGGCGGGCAGGTACGGCATCAGCGAGGAACGGCTGCGCCGTCTGGCCAGCATCTACGAATGCGACAACCATGCGCTCGTAGACGCACTGGCCGACATGACCGGCGGCCGGAAGGCGGGCTGGTGGGAGGAGTACCGGGGCAAGATTCCGCCCGGCTTCCTCGATGTGTCAGAGGTTGAGCATCACGCCGTACGACTCCGCACAGCGCAAACTGCGCACCTGCCGGGGCTCTTTCAGACCGAAGCGCACGCAAGGGCGATCTTCGAGCTCATCGTTCCGCCACTCCCCCGACTGGAGGTCGAACTACGTGTGGCGCACCGCATGGCCCGCCAGCGCGTCATCAACGGCCCACACGCGATCCCGTACCTCGGAGTCGTCCACGAATCGGCGCTGAGGATCCAATTGGGCGGTCGCAAGGTGGCACGGGACCAGCTGAACCACCTGCTGACAACGACTGAGCGGGACAACGTGACCTTGCGCGTGATCCCGTTCACGACGGGAGGCTTCCCGATGGCCGGCGATACCGTCCTCTACTCGGAAGCGGCCAACCCGCACCTGGACACCGTGCACATGGACTCGCCGACCGGAGCAGTCTTCTACGACGCACCTATCCAGTTGGAGAACTTCCGCAGACGACTGGACTTGATCGAGAAGGCAGCGTTGACTCCACGGGAGTCGACCGACTTCATCCACATGGTGGCCCGAGAGCTGTAGGAGGTATCCCATGTCGTCTGGACCACGTTGGTACAAGTCGTCACACTCGGAGGAGGGTGGCAACAACTGCGTAGAGGTCGCGGCCTTGGACGACTGCTTCATAGGCATCCGACACAGCGTTCATCCTGCCACGACTTTTTCAATTGAACGGTCTACCTTCACCTCATTCATCAGAGCTGTCCAATCTGGCGCTTTCCAAACACTCTGAACATGAAACTAGACCGAGCCAGCCTACCTGCCGAGGAGCTCATCCATCACTCCGCGCTGAACAACACGAAGCTTGGCGATTTGACGATCCACGACAGCAATGCGAGAGCCAATGGATCGGATCGGACC
>NZ_BAABCQ010000081.1:0-33449 GCF_039539045.1 Streptomyces marokkonensis | reverse complement strand
ACGGGGGTGCTTCTCGAATGACTGTTTGATACCCTCTGATCCACTTGCCGGGGGGCATAACGACAGGTACACGCAACCGGCTCAGAGAAGACAGCAAACTACCGTTGAGGATCAGGTTTCCTGACACCATCGGTCATCCAGCAGCTCGCATTACCTTCGAAACACCTCTCTTCCCACAACTGAGGTTCCGACTGCCAGCAATTCAGGCAGCGAGGGCTCACCGCGCATTACTGGAGGAATTGGAATGAGATCACGCACTCGGATAATGCTGGCGTCCACCCTCATAGCCGCTACTGCGGCTACTGGCTTTTCCACCCTGGCTTCGGCGGAAACCCCCACCGCCCCGCGTGCGGCGGATGGCGAAATACCACACACCGTCGAAGATTTCAATTACCCCGGAGCGGAGAGGATTCTGGCGGACAAAGGGATCAAGCTGAAGCGGGGGGACGGCCATATCCTGCTTGCCGAGTGCGACCAGAGTGCTGACCAGATCACGGTTTTCACCGTCGCGGACTCGACTGCCGGCCGAGAGGGCACGTACTGCTTCGAGACCACCGCGGCCACCGGCCACCTCACCCTTGAACTGCCTCGTGTCTTCGCCCTTCAGGCCAGCGAGCAGCCCGTCAGCGCGGACCTGACCTCGGAAGGCCAGACACAGACGGTCGAGCTGGCCGAGGACGAATTCAAGAGCGTGGGCGAAGGAACCGTTGGCGGTGCTCAGTCCGTCCTGGTCGAGATCCGCGTGACGGGCTGATGCCGTTCATGACCAGATCCCGTACAGCGCCGGGTAGAAGTGAGTGTCCCATCGTGTCCGCACGACGTACTCACGCCGGGGTCACCGCGGGCCTGATGGCCACCGTGGTGGCCGCCGGCTGTCTCACCACGGGCGCCGCCCAGGCCGCCGCCCGGCCCCGCCGGCGCTGACGACACCTACGCCCAAGCGCCCGCGAGCCCCCCTTTTTCGAGCTGCTGCGCACGGACCGCCGCCAGGCAGACGTTGACCGCCATGGCCGGTGTGATGTGCCGATACCGGGCGTGGTACTTGCAGCCCTGGTGGTGGCCCGGGCCGCACTCGCTCTTCGCGGTCCGGAAGCATTCCTCGATCGTCCGCTGGAGGCCGGCCACCACCAGCAGCGTGTTCAGGGTGGTGCCTTCGGGGGCAGAACCGGAAGTACGTCCCGGTGTCCCCGCGGACCTCCACCCTGCCGTCCGGGGTCCGCACCTACAGGTGTGCCTTGGCGTCGTTGTCCGCGGGCGGAGACGACTGGGTCCGGTCCGGCGTCCCTCACGACCGGTCACCCCGGCTCCGGAGGTGACCGGTCCGTCCGTCGTCGTCCGCCCCGGCGCCGGTGCCACTACCCCAGCGCCGCCACCTTGTCCCGGTACCCCCGCACCGGCGCCGCGTCCCGGTACGGCTCCAGGCGCCGTTCGAAGTCGCGTACGTACTCCGCCGCTCGCACCGACCGCATCTCGGCCGCCTGCCCGGCCGCCTCGGCGGCCAGCTGACAGGCCTGGTCGAGTTCGCCCAGGCCGAGGCGGGCGGTGGCCAGGACGACCCGGCAGAACACCCGGCTGCGGGCGTAGACGGGGGCGCGCAGTTGCAGTGAGCGCTCCGCGTGCTGGGCGGCGGCGCGGAACTGCTGCAGATCACGGTGGCAGTGCCCGAACTCGTCGGCGAGCTGCGCCTCGTCGAAGAAGCGCGCCCAGTGCGGCACCTCGTCGCCGGGCCGGGCGGTCTCCAGGGCTCGCTCCGCCCGGACCAGCGAGGCGGTGCAGGCCCGCACCTCGCCGAGCAGGCCGTGCGCCCGCGCCTCGGCGGCGTGCAGCAGCGTCTGCACGACCGGCGGAGCGGAGGTCCCCACACCCTGCTGCGCCACCCGCGCGAGCTGCACGGCCTCGCGCCCGTGCCCCAGGTAGACGGCCTGGCGGCTCATGGTGACCAGCACATAGGAGCCGTACGCCCGGTCCCCCGCCGCCTGCGACAGCCGCAGCGCCTGCACGAAGTAGCGCTGGGCGAGTCCGTGCGCGGCGATGTCGTACGACGTCCAGCCCGCGAGCCGGGTCAGGTCGGCGGCGGCGGCGAACAGGCGGCGGCCGGTCTGCTCGCCGTAGGTGCCGCGCAGCATCGGCTCCAGCTCGTGCTCCAGGTAGCGCACCAGGGCCTGGCGGGCGTGCCCGCCGCCGTACCGGTCGTCCAGGCTGCGGAACAGCTCGCCGACCGAGCGCAGCGCGGCGAGGTCGCCACCGGTGACCCTCTGGCCGGGGCCGCGTTCGGCGGGGGCCCGCCGGCGGGACGGGTCGAGCGGCACGGCGATCCTGGGCGCCGCCGGCCGGCCCTGCGCGGGGATGCGGACGGGCACCTCGGTACGGGCCACCTTCTCGTCGGCGCGGCCGATGAGCCAGTCCCGGCTGGGCACGACGAGGCCCGCCGGGGTGAAGGCGATCTTGCGCAGTTCGGCGTGGCTGCCGGAGTCCTTGCGCCACAGCCCGCCGACGATGTCGACGGCCTCCTCCGGGCCGGCGGCGAACTCCAGCCCCGCGTAGACGGGCGCGCAGGCGTCGAGGCCGAGGTCCTGGGCGGTGAGGCGGCGGCCCAGGCGCCGGGTGAAGACCTCGGCGATCAGGGCCGGGGTGGTGCCGCGGGGCTGCTGGCCGCGCAGCCACCGGGTGACGGACGTCTTGTCGTATCTCAGGTCCAGGCCGTGTTCGAGTCCGAGCTGGTCGACGCGACGCGCGAGACCCGCGTTGGAGAACCCCGCTTCGGCGATGAGCGCGGCGAGCTGGCGGTTGGGGGTGCGCTGCGCGGGTCGTTCCGTCATGGTGCGGTGCGGTCTCCTGCCTTCCGGGCCGTTCGATGTGCCCGGAGCGCCTATGAGCAGCCCTTATGGCCTCGTGAACGGCGCGAATGTAGCGGAGAGTAAGCACTCGATCGCACAATTCGCCCAGTATTCATCCGATCGTGTGAGGATTGCCCGCCCGGCTGACGACGAACGGGCGGTCGTACAGTGGCGTGGGCACGGTTCGTGCCTTACGACCTTCCAGGGAGGCACTTGCCGTGAGTGAGCTGCGGTTCGTCCGAATGGGGTTCGGTGCCGAACGCGTCGAGTACCAGGAGGCGTGGGACGAACAGCGCCGGGTGCACGCCGCGCGGTTCGCCGACGAGGTCCCCGACACGGTGCTGCTCCTCGAACACCCGCCGGTCTACACCGCCGGCCGGCGCACCGAGGACAGCGAGCGCCCGCTGGACGGCACGCCGGTCGTCGACGTGGACCGCGGCGGCAAGATCACCTGGCACGGTCCGGGCCAGCTGGTCGGTTACCCGATCCAGAAGCTCCCGCGCCCGGTGGACGTGGTCGCGCACGTACGGCGGCTGGAGGAGGCCCTGATCCGCACCTGCGCGGAGTTCGGGCTGGCGACCAGCCGGGTCGAGGGCCGCAGCGGAGTGTGGGTCCTCGGCGACCCGGTGGAGCGGCGCCCGGCGCCATATGGAGGGGCAGCGCGCAGCGCTTCGGCTGAGGGTGGTGGCGGGCGACGGGCGGGACTCTCCCTGGACTTCGACCCCCGGCTGACCGACGACGAGTTCGACCCGCGGATGAACGGGCCGGAGTACGCCCCGTCCAACGCGGGGCAGCGCCGCGAGGACCGCAAGATCGCCGCGATCGGCATCCGGGTCGCCAAGGGCGTCACCATGCACGGCTTCGCCCTGAACGTGAACCCCGACAACAAGTGGTTCGACAGGATCATCCCGTGCGGCATCCGCGACGCGGGCGTCGCCTCCCTGGCGAACGAACTCGGCCGCGACGTGCCCGTCGAGGACGTACTCCCGGTGGCCGAACGCCACCTGCGAGACGTCCTGGAGAACGCGGACCTGAAGCCGCGGGTGATCGAGAAGGCGACGGCCCGAACAGCGCCGGCGGCATAAATCCAGCCCGTCCGGCGTTCGAGGACGAGGTCGTTCAGACCGAAGCGGGGGCCTGGGGGCCGGCAGCCTCCGGCGAGGCCAGCACCCTCGCCGGGCATTCAAATCAACGGGCGTACGCTTAAAGGCGCCGAAGAATCAAACGCTAGGGAGCCGGTCGTGTCCGCAGTCGCACCCGACGGACGCAAGATGCTGCGCCTGGAGGTCCGCAACAGCCAGACCCCCATCGAGCGCAAGCCCGAGTGGATCAAGACCCGGGCGAAAATGGGCCCCGAGTACACCAAGATGCAGAACCTCGTGAAGAGCGAGGGCCTGCACACCGTCTGCCAGGAAGCCGGCTGTCCCAACATCTACGAGTGCTGGGAGGACCGCGAGGCGACCTTCCTCATCGGTGGCGACCAGTGCACCCGGCGCTGTGACTTCTGCCAGATCGACACCGGCAAGCCCGAGGCGCTCGACCGCGACGAGCCGCGCCGGGTCGGCGAGTCCGTGGTCACCATGGACCTGAACTACGCGACCATCACCGGCGTCGCCCGTGACGACCTGCCCGACGGCGGCGCCTGGCTGTACGCCGAGACGGTCCGCCAGATCCACCAGCAGACGGCGGAGCGCGAGGACGGTCGGACCAAGGTCGAGCTGCTCGCGCCCGACTTCAACGCGGTGCCGGAACTCCTCCAGGAGGTCTTCGCCTCCCGCCCCGAGGTCTTCGCGCACAACGTCGAGACGGTCCCCCGGATCTTCAAGCGCATCCGCCCCGGCTTCCGGTACGAGCGCTCCCTGAAGGTCATCACCGACGCCCGCGACCACGGTCTGGTCACGAAGTCGAACCTGATCCTCGGCATGGGCGAGACCCGTGAGGAGATCAGCGAGGCGCTGCGGCAGTTGCACGAGGCCGGCTGCGAGCTGATCACCATCACGCAGTACCTGCGCCCGTCGGTGCGCCACCACCCCGTGGAGCGCTGGGTCAAGCCGCAGGAGTTCGTGGAACTGCAGCAGGAGGCCGAGCAGATCGGCTTCTCCGGCGTGATGTCGGGCCCGCTGGTGCGGTCGTCGTACCGGGCCGGGCGGCTCTACGGAATGGCCATGGAACAGCGCCGGTCCGCCACCGTGTGAATTCACGCACAAGTCACTACTGGCCAGTAATGGCCGATACGCCGCGGTCCCGACCGTCCTCGCAGATGAGGACACCGGTCGGGGCCGCGGCGCCGTTCCGGCCTCCGGCATCGCGGTTTCATGTCCGTTTGACCAGTGGGTCACGCCCTGGTAACACCAATCAGTGACCCTGAAATCACACCACGTACACCCGTCTCCGCACCCGGAGCCGTACCGAGGGGGGACCACCACGATGCAGGCCGCGCCCGTTCGTGCCACCGCCGCCCGTGCCACCGCCGTCCGCGCCACCGCGATTCCGTCGTTCACCACCGCGCTGCGCGCCGTCGAGTCGCTGCTGATGAGCGGTGGCCAGCGCACCGCCCGGCGCAACGCCTGGACCTCCGTGCTGGAGGACCGCCGCCGCGCCAAGGACCGGATCGAGGCGGAGCGCGTCCTCGGGCAGTCCGTCGCAGGCCGCCCCTGACGACACCCCCGACCCCGCCCCGGCCCCCGTCCCGTCTTCCCCGACCCCGTCCCGTCTCCTCGCGCCGGGCACTGCCGTCGTCGGCGCTTTCGGGGGCACGTAGACTTCCTGTCATGGCGAGGAAGGAACCTGCAGCGGACGCTGCGAATCCCGGGCGACTGAAGCAGATCGCTCTGACCTACAAGATGACCCGCAAGGCCGACAAAAAGATCGGTCTTGTACTCGCGGGTGTCGGCATCGTCGTCTTCGGTGTCTTCCTCGCGATCGGTTTCCTGATCGGTCACCCCATCTATCTCGGCATCCTGGGCCTGCTGCTCGCCTTCCTCGCGACGGCGATCGTCTTCGGGCGCCGGGCCGAGCGGGCGGCCTTCGGCCAGATGGAGGGCCAGCCGGGCGCCGCAGCGGCCGTGCTGGACAACATCGGCCGGAAGTGGACGACGACCCCCGCGGTGGCGATGAACCGCAACCAGGACGTGGTGCACCGCGCGGTCGGCAAGGCCGGCATCGTGCTGGTGGCGGAGGGCAACCCGAACCGGGTCAAGTCCCTGCTCGCCGCCGAGAAGAAGAAGATGAACCGCATCGTGGCCGACGTGCCCGTGCACGATCTGATCGTGGGCACCGGCGAGGGCCAGGTCGAGCTGAAGAAGCTCCGCACGACCATGCTCAAGCTCCCCCGCGTCCTGTCCGGCCCGCAGGTCACCGCGACCAACGACCGGCTGCGCGCGCTGGGCGACCTGATGAGCAACATGCCGATGCCCAAGGGCCCGATGCCGAAGGGCATGCGCATGCCCAAGGGTGGCAACCCCAGGCAGCGCTGACCCCACAGGACTCCGACACGCCGGTACGGCGATGGGGGCGCCCGACTCGGCAGATGTGCGGCTACCGCCGCGTGGCCGAGGGCGCCCCCATCGTCGTACCGCCCGCGATCACCGCACCGCCGACGACCGCCCTACCGCCCGCGGTCGCCGCCGGACTCGGGGCGTCAGATCCGTACTTCCACGGTGCGCGCCACCCGGTCGTGCAGGCCGCGGCCGTCGCGGTCCCAGATCAGCGCCGGCAGGGCGAGGCACAGCAGGACCGAGCGCAGCAGGGCGCGCGGCGGGCTGGGGCGGCCCGTGCTCAGCTCCACCACCCGCAGGCCGAAGAGGCGCTTGCCCGGGGTGAAGCCGACCGTACCGACGGTCAGCACGCTCAGTACGAAGAAGATCAGCAGGGCCCAGTTGCCGGTCGCCTGGCCGTAGCCGTCCGTGATCAGGCCGTATGCGATCAGGAGGCACAGGCCCCAGTCGACGGCCAGCGCGCCGAGCCGCCTGCCCGGCCGGGCGATCGAGCCCGGCCCGTCCTCCGGCAGACCCAGTTGCTCTCCCCGGTATCCGAGATCGGCGCCGGCCCCTTCGATGGCCGCGCGCGGCCCGGAAAGCCACGACCCGATTGCTTGCCTGTTGTCCACCCGTCCACGGTACTGCGCCCGTATATGACCGGCGTACGGCGGGGTGTGACGGGCCGGGATGAGGCCTACGCTGGAACAAGGCCGGTTAACTTCTGCGAAACAAATGGGTCACGCCCGAGAAATCACCCGTCCCTAGGGTCGAGGAAGCGTGTGCCACCCGCAATGGACGCACGAACGATCTACCACCCCGGCGGGACGGTCGGGAGTAGGAGGAGCTGGATGTTCCAGAACGCCGACGACGTCAAGAAGTACATCGCGGACGAGGACGTCAAGTTCGTCGACGTCCGGTTCTGCGACCTGCCGGGCGTCATGCAGCACTTCACGTTGCCCGCCACGGCGTTCGACCCCGACGACGAGCAGGCCTTCGACGGGTCCTCGATCCGCGGCTTCCAGGCCATCCACGAGTCGGACATGTCCCTGCGCCCCGACCTGTCCACGGCGCGCCTCGACCCGTTCCGCCGGGACAAGACCCTCAACATCAACTTCTTCATCCACGACCCGATCACGGGCGAGCAGTACTCCCGCGACCCGCGGAACGTGGCGAAGAAGGCCGAGGCCTACCTCGCCTCCACCGGCATCGCCGACACGGCGTTCTTCGGGCCGGAGGCGGAGTTCTACGTCTTCGACTCCGTCCGCTTCGCCACCAGCGCGAACGAGTCCTTCTACCACATCGACTCCGAGGCCGGCGCCTGGAACACCGGCGCGGTGGAGGACAACCGCGGTTACAAGGTCCGCTACAAGGGCGGCTACTTCCCGGTCCCGCCGGTCGACCACTTCGCCGACCTGCGCGCCGAGATCTCCCTGGAGCTGGAGCGCTCCGGCCTCCAGGTCGAGCGCCAGCACCACGAGGTGGGCACCGCCGGCCAGGCCGAGATCAACTACAAGTTCAACACGCTGCTCGCCGCGGCCGACGACCTCCAGCTCTTCAAGTACATCGTGAAGAACGTGGCCTGGAAGAACGGCAAGACGGCGACCTTCATGCCGAAGCCGATCTTCGGCGACAACGGCTCGGGCATGCACGTCCACCAGTCGCTGTGGTCGGGCGGCGACCCGCTCTTCTACGACGAGCAGGGCTACGCAGGCCTGTCGGACATGGCCCGCTACTACATCGGCGGCATCCTCAAGCACGCCCCGTCGCTGCTGGCCTTCACCAACCCGACGGTGAACTCCTACCACCGCCTGGTGCCGGGCTTCGAGGCGCCGGTGAACCTGGTCTACTCGCAGCGCAACCGCTCCGCCGCGATGCGTATCCCGATCACGGGCTCGAACCCGAAGGCCAAGCGCGTCGAGTTCCGCGCGCCGGACGCCTCCGGCAACCCGTACCTGGCCTTCTCGGCCCTGCTCCTGGCCGGCCTGGACGGCATCAAGAACAAGATCGAGCCGGCCGAGCCGATCGACAAGGACCTCTACGAGCTGGCTCCCGAGGAGCACGCGAACGTGGCCCAGGTCCCGACCTCCCTCGGCGCGGTCCTGGACCGCCTGGAGGCCGACCACGAGTTCCTCCTCCAGGGCGACGTCTTCACGCCGGACCTGATCGAGACGTGGATCGACTTCAAGCGCGCCAACGAGATCGCGCCGCTGCAGCTGCGTCCGCACCCGCACGAGTTCGAGATGTACTTCGACGTGTGACCGACACCCGGGTCGGGCGACCTGGGCCGATGCCCTGGCCTCCCCCTTGTGCACCGAGTGCGCACCGCCCGGACAAGTCCCTGACTTGATGACAGAACGCCGCGAGGGCCGCTCCCCCATGGTCGGGGGCGGTCCTCGTTGGCTCACCCGGGCTCAACGCATCCTGAGTCAGGCGTCCGGGCCACACCCTCAAGGCGTTCCTCCGCTGCCTGAGACCGCCCGATCCTTCTTGCGGCTTCACGGCTTCACGGCTTCACGGCTTCACGGCTTCACGTCCTACCTCTTCGTATACGTGAGGAAGATGGTGCCGCTCTCCAGGATCTTGCTGTCGGTCAGGGTGAAGAACGCCGGGTCGAACGAGGTCTTCTGCCCGAAAAGCGGCGTTCCCGACCCGACCGTCATTGGCGCCAGCTTGACGATCAGCTGGTCGATCTCCGAGTAGAGCGCCCCGGCCAGCTCGCCGCCCCCGCACAGCCAGATGCCCTTGCCGTCCTCCTGCTTGAGCTCGCGCACCTTGGCCACGGGGTCCGTGGAGACGATCTCGATGGCGGGATCGGGCGCTTCGGTGAGGGCCCGGGAGAAGACGAGGTGCCTCAAGTGCGGGTAGGCGTTGTCGATACCGGCGTCCACGCCGTTCTGATACGTCCGGCGCCCTTCGAGGACGGTGTCGAAGTGCGCGCCTTCCCCGCTGATCCCGAACGCGTCCCGCGCAGGGCCGGGCAGTGTCTCCGGGTATTCGGCGGCGAGGTGCCGCACATAGTCCTCGCCGATGGGCCAGAAGGCGTCCGGCCCGCCGGTGGGGTCGGCCCCGTCGGGGCCCGCGATGCATCCGTCGAGGCTGACGGCAATGTAGTACACGAGCTTTCGCATGCGACCTCCTGATGACGACAACCGGATCACTCTGGCTGAAGTGGTAAGAACATAGTACTGCACTTGCAGTGGTGTCAACGGACTCCAACGGCCTTCCGGTGGCGCCCGGGTCGACCGGCGCCCCCGCCTCCTGTCTGCCAGGGGGGCGGGGGCACTGTCGTCGGCTCGTCGGTTGGACGACTCGGTGACCGAAAAGCTTCACAGGGGGAACCGGACCCGGAATCATGTTTACTGACACGGTTGTTCGAGTCAGGGGATGGGGAGAGGGACCGGCGATGTCCGAACGGGACGACGAGGAACGCGAGTTCGACATCAAGTGGGCGGACGGTGCCGAGCACAAGGAACCCTCCGCACGCGCCCGGATGCTCGCCGCGCGCTGGAAGGAGAACCCACCCGGACCGGTCCCCTTCCGTGCCGATCCCGAGCACGTGGGGCGCGGACGCCGGTCGTCCTGGGTGTCGACCGTCGTGGTGCTGGGCTGCGTGGCCGCGGTGATCGTTCTGCTCGGGTACATCAACTACCGGACGCCCTACTAGACGGCGGACCGGGCCGGGCCACTCACCGGGCTCCGTCCGGCCCGGCGTTGTCCGGGCCCGCCGAGCCGTGGGCGGCGCTGCTGCCGGCCCTGGATCCGACGGCGATGGCCTGGCAGCACCGGGACTGGTACCTCGCGCCCGGGCTGCGGCCGATGCTCTTCGACCGCAGCGGCAACGTCGGCCCGACGGTGTGGTGGAACGGCCGCGTGATAGGCGGCTGGGCCCAGCGGGCCGACGGCGAGATCGTCTGGCGGATCCTGGAGGGCGAGGGGCCCGGCGGCGAAGGGCCCGGCCGGGAGGCCGAGGCCGCGATCGCGGCGGAGGCGGAACGGCTGGGGTCCTGGGTCGGGACGACCCGGGTCACCCCGCGGTTCCGGACACCCCTGGAGCGTGAGCTGTCGGCGTAGGCTCCCTTCCCCCTCGCGGCGGCAGCCCGCGACGGCGGCGGCAGTGACCCGGGCACCCGACACCCGACACCCGAGGGAACTACTCGCTCCGGGCGACCGCGACCGTCGGTGAGGTCCGGGAGGCCCGGAGGGCCGGCACCGTTCCCGCGGCGGCGGTCACCAGGACGAGGGCGGTGAAAACCGCCGCGAGTTCCCCGGCCGGCACGCTGAACGGGGCGCTCGTCTCGGCGACACGGACCACCAGCCAGGAGTACGGCATACCGAGGGCCAGACCGAGGATCCCGCCCAGTACTCCGTAGAGTGCGCACTCCACCGTGACCATGCGGTGCACGGCCGCCCCGTTGAGCCCCAGGGCGCGCAGCAGCCCGAACTCGCGCTTCCGTTCGACGACGGTGAGGCTCGCCGTCGTCGCGACTCCGGCGACCGCCACCAGGACGGTCAGTCCCAGGACCATGATCACTGTCGTGGCCATCGTCCGCAGGTCGTCCGATCCTCCGGCCTGTCCGGCCGACTCCTCGGCGACGACGCGGCCGTCGCCGCGCTCCGGGCCGGTCAGCGTGTCGGTGATGGCCCGCTGTGCGCGTATCCGCCCCGGGGCGCCGTCCTCCGAGGCGTTGGCGGTGACCGTGGTGGGCGCCGCGTCCGCTCCCATACGGGTGAGATCCGCCGTCGGGACGAAGAAGTTCCCTCCGTAGGGGCCTGCTCCGGGCAGGGTCGCCGCCACGGTGAGGCGGACGGGACGGCCCTCGAACTCCAGCGTCACACGGTCGCCCGCCCGGACCCCGAGCCGGTGGGCGTGGTCGGCGTCCACGACGACGTGGGCGGGTCCGAGGTCGCCGAGGGAGCCGGTGCGGGCGGTCAGGCCCACCCCGGAACGGACGGTGTCCAGGTCGAGGTCGGAGACCGTGGCGCCGCGGGTGCTCTCGACGACCTCCGCCGTGCGGAACGCGGTCACGTCGGTTAGTTCGGGGTGGGAGGCCAGATCGGCGGCCAGCGACCGGTCCAGCGACTCGCTGTCCCTGGCGTACAGGGAGAAGTCGGCGGGCGCCTCCACCGCCTGCCGGTACCGCTCGTAGGCGCTCAGGGAGGCGAGGCAGGTCAGGGTGGAGCCGACCAGGCAGACGCCGAGGGCCACGACGACCGAGACCGAGGCCGCCCTGCCCGGCGCGCCGCCCACTCCCGCGACCGCGAGCCGGCCGGCCGCACCGGTGCGGCGCAGCGGCACGGCGAGGGCCGACAGTACCGGCCGGACCAGCCGGGGTCCGAGGGCGATCAGGGCCAGGAAGGCCAGCCCTCCCGAGAGCACCACGAGGGTCAGCGCCGCGAACCGGTCGTACTCCGTGTCGCCCGGCCGGGGCAGCCCGTCGTACTGCTGCCAGGCCAGGAGCGCGGCGCCCGCCGCGCACAGCAGACCCAGCAGGGTCCGGCCGATGCCGCTCGCCGTGGACTCGCCGGACGCCGCGCTGCGCAGTGCCTCCAGCGGGGAGACCCGTGAGGCGGCCAGGGACGGGGCCAGGACCGCAAGGACCGCCAGGAGGCCGGTGCCGGCGACGGTGAGGACGGCCTCCGTCAGCGGGAGGTGGGGGGAGGCGAACAGCTCGTGCCCGAACCGGCGGGCGAGCGGCGGGACGAGCTGGCCGCAGCCCCAGGCCGCCAGTACCCCGGTCGCGCCGGCCAGCAGGCCTACCACCGCCCCTTCGGCGACGAGCGCGGCGGCGATCCGTCGCGGACTCGCCCCGATGGCGCGCAGCAGTGCCAGCTGGCGTACGCGGCGTGCGAAGACGATGCGGAAGGTGGAGGTCGCGACGAGAACGGCCGCGCCGACGGCGACGGCGAGGAAGGCGGTGAACAGCTCCAGGACGTCCTTCGCCTCCGCCACCGCCTCCCGGGCCTCCTGGTCGCGCACCTCGTCGCCGGACCGCACCTGCGCTCCGGGCACCGCCTGCCGGATCCGCTCCGCCAGCTGCGCCGACGCGGAACCGGACCCAGAGGACCCAGGGGACGCGGAGGACGCGGAGGACGCGGAGGACGCGGAGGACGCGGTGTCGGTGCGGATGTCGACGCGGGAGTAGCCCGTCACGCCGAGCAGCTCCCCGAGGTGGGGGCCGGGGGCGTATCCGGTGGGCCGCGCGTCGTCCGTGGCGGTGCTGCGGACGATGCCGCTGACCTCGACCGTCACCCGCCGGGTGCCGTCGCCGTCGGGTTCGGGCCGCAGCAGGGTGAGCGAGGATCCGGGCGCGAGTCCGTACTCCCGCGCGGCCTGCGTGTTGACGGCGAGCCGGCCCCGGCCGGAGGGGTAGGTGCCGGTGACCAGTCGCACTTCCGCCAGGGCGCCGGTGCCGGGGTCCGCGGACAGTTCGAGGTAGCGTTCGACGGCGCTGCCGTCCAGCGGACTGCCGCCGTCGATCCGGCCGACGGCCTCGGCGACCGAGGGCGTCTTCCGGATCTCACGGAGACGGTCCTCGCCGATGTCCTCCCCGTCGTCGCCGGGGGTGACCACGACCGACACCGCTTCGGGTGTTCCGCGGAACCTCTCGACGACGGTCGCGGAGATGATCTCCTGGGCCATGACGGTCCCGAAGACGACGAACGCCGCGATCAGCAGCGACAGCCCGGTCGCCGCGAACCGTCCGGGCCGCCTGAGGAGTTCCGCCACCTGGGAGCCCAGGACGGTCGCACGCCACGGCGTACTCGTCGCCGCCTTGCTCATCGCCGCCTCCCCATGACGTCGGTGGCGGGTGCGGCGGCCGGTCCGGAGGGGTTCGTGTGTTCGTCCTTCACCACGCGTCCGTCCGCGAGGGTCAGCACCCGGTCGGCGTACCGCGCGGCCGCGGGGTCGTGGGTGACCATCACCACCGTCTGGCCGAGGTCGTCGACGGACCTGCGCAGCATGGTGAGGACTTCGGCTCCGGCCCGGGAGTCGAGGTTGCCGGTGGGTTCGTCGGCGAAGAGCACGGCCGGCCGGGCCACCAGCGCCCGTGCGACGGCGACCCTCTGCTGCTGACCTCCGGAGAGTTCGGCGGGGCGGTGCGACAACCGGTCGGCGATGCCGAGGACTTCGCAGAGGTGTCTCACCAGGCCGCGTTCGGGGCGCTTGCCGGACAGGGTGACGGGCAGCACGATGTTCTCGTGGGCCGTCAGCTGCGGCAGCAGGTTGAACGACTGGAAGACGAACCCGATCCGCTCCCGGCGCACCCGGGTCAGCTGCCGGTCGGACAGCCCGGTGATCTCCGTCCCGTCCAGCACGACGCTGCCGGAGGAGACGGTGTCGAGTCCGGCGACGCAGTGCATCAGTGTCGACTTCCCGGACCCGGAGGGGCCGACGACGGCGGTGAACCGGGCGCGCCGGATACCGACGGACACCTCGTCGAGGGCCCGGACCTCCGCGGTGCCCTGACGGTAGGTCTTCACCAGGGCGGTGGCGGTGATGACGTCGTCCGGTACGTGGTCGCGGTCGGCGGTGTGGAGTGCCATGGGGGCGGTTCCCGCGGTCCGGGTCAGGAGCCGAGCGGCGGCATGGACAGGGTGACGCCGGAGTCCGAGCAGTGGCCGCGCGCCTCGTCCTGGAGCTTCTCCACGTCCTTCGCGGACGGCGCTTCGGGGGAATTCTTGGCGGTCTCGACCGCCCACCCCTCGTACGTGGAGACCTTGGCCCCGAGGTAGCCGTCCTTCATCTGCGCGCGGCGCTCGTCGCCGATTTCCCGCCACCACTTCTCCGCGGCCGGAACGGGGCCGGTGGAGATCTCCTCGGCCTCGGTGACGATGCGCTGCGCCAACCGGCAGTCGTCGGCCGACGCCTGGCTGAGCTCGTCGCGGCCCTGCCACCAGTACGCCGCCCCGGCGAGCAGGGCCGCGGCGGTCACGGCGGTGATCGCCGCGACGACGAGACGGTTCCGCTTGCGGTTCGGCGTGGCGGACATGGTGGGCGTGGTGGGCATGGCGTTCATCGGGTCCTCCGGTGTCTTCTCGGCCGCGTTTCGGCGACAGTGAGAAGTCTGCTTTTCGGGGGCCCGCCGGACATCGGCCACGAATTTGAGATGCGGGGCGGCGGATCCGGTACCCCGGACGGGGTGGGTCCTGCACCCTCAGTGGCAGGACCCGGGGCCGCCTCTGCCCCCTCAGGGGGAGGGACGGACCAGCCCGGACTCATAGGCGAACACGACGGCCTGGGCTCGGTCCCGCAGGTGCAGCTTCGCCATGAGGTTGCCCAGGTGGGTCTTCACCGTGGCCTCCGCGACATACAGGTCCGCCGCGATCTCGGCGTTGGACCGTCCCCGGGCGACCAGGGCGAGTACGTCCCGCTCGCGCGCGGTGAGGGCGTCCAGCCGTCCGGCCTGTCCGTTCGACGGTCCCAGTCGGTCGGAGACCCGGTCGAGGAGCAGCCGGGTGATACGCGGTGCCACCACCGACTCCCCCGCGGCCAGGACCCGGATGGCGTTCACGACCTCGGCGGCGGGGGCGTTCTTCAGCAGGAAGCCGCCGGCTCCGGCGCGCAGCGCCGCGAACGCGTCCTCGTCGTTGTCGAAGGTGGTCAGCACCAGCACGCCGGGCGGCTCGTCCATCCGCATCAGCTGCTCGGTGGCCTGGATGCCGTCCATGACGGGCATGCGGATGTCCATGATGACGACGTCCGCCTCGACCTTTCGCAACAGGTCGAGGGCGTCCGCCCCGTTCTCCGCCTCACCGACGACCTCGATGTCGTCCTGACCGGCCAGCACCATGGAGAAACCGGCCCGGATCAACGGCTGGTCGTCCACCACGGCCACCCGGATCGCCCTGTCCGCCTGCGTCATCACTTGGTCCTTGTCGGAATCGAGGCACGTACGTGCCATCCGTTGCCGAGCCGGGGGCCTGCCTCGAAGGTGCCGCCGGCGAGTTCCGCCCGCTCCCGCATGCCGACGAGTCCGTTCCCTCCCAGGTCTCCGCCGACGCCGCGGCCGGCGAAGGTGCCGGCTCCGTCGTCGACCACGCTGATCAGCAGTGTGTCCCGCTCCTCACGGAGCCGGATGTCGACCCCGGCGCCGGCGCCGGCGTGGCGGAGCACGTTGGTGAGGCACTCCTGGACGATCCGGAAGGCGGTCATCTCCTCCGCCGGTGACAGCCGTCCTTCGCCGACCTCGACCGACACGTCCACGGTCAGCCCGGCGGCCCGTGCGCGTTCGGCGACGACCTCGATCTCGTCGAGGGTGACCAGGCGCCGTGGCGGGCCGCCGTCGGCGGAGCCCGGGTCGCCGGAGTCCGGGTTCCCCTCGCGCAGCACCCGCACGATGCGGTGCATGTCGTCGATCGCGTCCCGGCCGGTGGCGGCGATCGTCTTCAGCGCGGACTCCGCCATGTCCGGCGACTTGCGCAGCACCGACTCGGCGCCGTCGGCCTGAAGGATCATCACGGCCAGGCTGTGCGCCACCACATCGTGCAGTTCACGGGCGATGTCGGCCCGCTCCCGGGCTGCGGCCAGCCGGACCCGCTGCTCCTGGTCCCGTTCGGCGTGCCAGGCGCGGGCCGCCTGGCTCTCGGCGTACAGACGCCTCGTGTTCAGGGTGAAGGCCGTCAGCCAGACCGTCAGCGTCAGTCCCCAGAAGATGGGAAGTGATTCGAGGTCGACGAACGACTCGATGCCGAGGGGCGGCATCCCCACCGTCCCGGCCGTCGTGACCAGCAGCACCACCGCGCCCGCGAGATACGGCATCCAGGTGGTCCGGGAATGGTGGACGACCGACAGCATGGCGAACAGCACGGCCGCGTCGTACGCGGCGGGCGCCGACGCCAGTGGCTGCTCGGGCACGTCGTGCAGGGCGAGTTGGACGGCGCTCAGCGCGAGGACGACCGCCATCACCGTGCCGGGGTACCGTCTGCGGGCCAGCAGGCACAGTGCCATCAGCCAGCCCAGCAGCAGGTCGTACTCACCGTCGTAGTACCAGGTGGCCACCAGGACCACCAGAGCCATACCCGTGTCGCCCGCCCGGGCGACGGCGCGTCCGTAGCGGCCGGACAGCGTCATCCAGGCCGACGGGACCGGAACCGTCCTCTCCTCAGTCAACCGTCGTGCCTTTCCCCTCCGGTCCCTCCCGCCGCGGACGCAACCGCGTGTCCCGCGGCACAAGTGCCGCGGGACCGTGGAGACTTCGCGATGAGGGCGGTACCCCCACGCGCCCATACTGCCTCAGCGCCGGCCGGCGTGCGGCACGGCGTCCCCGGGCGCCTCATGGACCGGGGGCGCCCGGCGACGGTGACGGTGGTGGCAGTAGCGGTGGGCGGTGACGCGCTCAGCGGTTGTAGCGCATGAACGCCCGCACCATGTGGCACGTGATGTCCGACGGCGGGTGGACGCCGATCTCCCGCGCCGTGGTGCGGATCCTCTCGTTGCGGGCGTGGTCGGGCAGGTGGACACCGGAGTCGAGCAGGGCGATGGCGAGCCGCATCGCCTTGAGGCGGCGGTTGTGCGTGACGTACCACTCGCGGGGGCGGCCGGCCGGCAGCGGACGCTTCGCCACGGGTTCGTACGGCGAGTCGAGCAGGACGGGCCGCTTGGCGGTGGACTGGGTGGGCAACGGCTTCGGCTTCAGTGCGGCAGCGGGCACGGGCATCCTCCTGTCGCGGTCAGGGCGCCGTCCGGACCCCCCGGCGACACCCTCGAACACTGCTTTTATTTTACCGCCCACCACTGACAAAAGCCCCTGGCCACAAGGGCTTTCGAGGTCGTTGTGACACACGGGGCGAACGGGTTTCCGCACCCCTCGGGCTACCGTGTCGGCATGGAGATCTGGATCAACCCGGCCTGTTCGAAGTGCCGCAGCGCGATCAGCCTGCTCGACGCCGAGGGCGCGGACTACACCGTCCGCCGCTACCTGGAGGACGTGCCGAGCGAGGACGAGATCCGCGGGGTACTCGCCCGTCTCGGCCTCGAGCCGTGGGACATCACCCGCACCCAGGAGCCGGTCGGCAAGGAACTGGGCCTGGAGGACTGGCCCCGTGACGAGGCGTCACGCGGCCGCTGGGTCACGGCGCTCGCCGAGCACCCGAAGCTGATCCAGCGCCCGATCATCACGGCGGACGACGGGACGGCCGTGGTGGGCCGCACCGACGAGGCGGTTCGAGATGCTCTGTCCCGTTAGGCGGTGACTCGCGCCCCGCCCTGACCGGCGTACGGGAGGCGGCGGGCGGCGCCCGGGGGGCACGCCGTGAGAGACGCGCCACACCGATCCCGGGTAACACGGGGTTCACATACGGGCAACGGACGGGAAATCGCCCGTTGGCACGCTGCACGGCAGCAGACGCGGCGCCCAGGGTGCCGCAGCGCCGCGGCACCCGCGGTACGCCCAGACCCACCCCGAAGGATGTGTCCCCGTGACCTTCAAGGCCGAGTACATCTGGATCGACGGCACCGAGCCGACGGCCAAGCTCCGTTCCAAGACGAAGATCATCACGGACGCTCCCGCCGGTCTGGACGCGCTCCCGGTCTGGGGCTTCGACGGGTCCTCCACCAACCAGGCCGAGGGCCGCTCCTCGGACTGTGTGCTCAAGCCGGTCTTCTCCTGCCCCGACCCGATCCGCGGCGGCGACGACGACGTCCTGGTGCTGTGCGAGGTCCTCGACACGGACATGACGCCGCACCCGACCAACACCCGCGCCGCGCTGGCCGAGCTCGCCGAGCGGTTCGCCGTGCAGGAGCCGATCTTCGGCATCGAGCAGGAGTACACCTTCTTCAAGGGCGCCCGCCCGCTCGGCTTCCCCGAGGGCGGCTTCCCGGCCGCGCAGGGCGGCTACTACTGCGGTGTCGGCTCGGACGAGATCTTCGGCCGGGACATCGTCGAGGCGCACCTGGACAACTGCCTGAAGGCGGGCCTCGGCATCTCCGGCATCAACGCCGAGGTCATGCCGGGCCAGTGGGAGTTCCAGGTCGGCCCGCTGGCGCCGCTGGAGGTCTCCGACCAGCTGTGGGTGGCCCGCTGGCTGCTCTACCGCACCGCCGAGGACTACGAGGTCACCGCCACTCTGGACCCCAAGCCGGTCAAGGGCGACTGGAACGGCGCGGGCGCGCACACCAACTTCTCCACCAAGGCGATGCGCGAGGGCTACGAGGCGATCATCACCGCCTGCGAGTCGCTCGGCGAGGGCTCCAAGCCGATGGACCACGTCAAGAACTACGGCGCCGGCATCGACGACCGCCTGACCGGCCTGCACGAGACCGCCCCGTGGAACGAGTACTCGTACGGCGTCTCCGACCGCGCCGCCTCGGTCCGCATCCCGTGGCAGGTCGAGAAGGACGGCAAGGGCTACATCGAGGACCGCCGTCCGAACGCCAACGTCGACCCGTACGTGGTGACCCGCCTGATGGTGGACACTTGCTGCACCGCGCTGGAGAAGGCCGGCCAGGTCTGAACCGGGCCCGACTCGCGTACCGGGGCGTCCACCACGACGGTGGACGCCCCTTCGCGCGACGGTGGGCGCCCCTTCGCGCCGGAGGGACGCCGGGCTTCTGCTGTCGGCAGACGGGCGTTCCGCGCGGCCCCCGGACCGGGCACAGTGACCCGCATGAGACTTCTGGTGCTGGGCGGTACGGAGTTCGTGGGGCGGGCCGTGGTGGAGGCGGCGCTCGGACGCGGCTGGGAGGTGACCGTCTTCCACCGCGGCCGGCACGCGCCGCCGCCCGGGGTGCGGACACTGCGCGGCGACCGCACCGCACCCGACGGGCTCGCCGCCCTGGCCGACGGCACGTGGGACGCCGTGGTCGACACCTGGTCGGCGGCGCCCCACGCGGTGCGGGACACGGCGCGGCTGCTGCGGGACCGTGCCGGTCGGTACGTGTACGTGTCTAGCTGCTCGGTGTACGCCTGGGCCCCGCCCGCCGGGTACACCGAGGACGCCCCGCTCGTCGAGGGCGCCTCGGCGGACGCCGGGCAGACCGACTACGCCCGCGACAAGCGGGGCGCCGAACTGGCCGTCCTGGACGCCTTCGGCGCGGACCGCTCGGTGCTGGTCCGCTCCGGGCTGATCCTCGGCCCGTACGAGAACATCGGGCGGCTGCCGTGGTGGCTGAACCGCGTCGCACGCGGCGGCCCGGTGCTCGCGCCGGGCCCGCGGGACCTCCCCCTCCAGTACGTCGACGTCCGCGACCTCACCGACTGGGTGCTCGGCGCGGTGGAGCGGGAGCTGAGCGGCCCGTACAACCTGGTCTCCCCACCGGGACACACCACCATGGGCGCCCTGCTCGAAGCCTGCGTCACGGCCACGGGCGGCCCGGCCGAGCTGCGCTGGACCGCCCCCGACGACGTCCTCGCCGCCGGCGTCGAGCCATGGACGCAACTACCGGTGTGGACACCGCCGGGCAGCGACCTGCACGACGCCCTGCACGGCGCGGACGTCTCCCGGGCGCTGGCGACGGGCCTGAGCTGCCGGCCGGCCGGTGACACCGTCACCGACACCTGGACCTGGCTGCGGGACATCGGCGGCACGGCGCCGCGGCGTCCGGACCGGCCGCCGGTCGGACTGGACCCCGAGACGGAGGCGAAGGTCCTCGCGGCCGGCGGGACCGCTCCCGGCGAAGGTGTACCTGGCACCACCTCCTGACCGGGGGGTTCGGCCCAGTGCCCCGTGCCGCCGCGTCGGTAAGACTGACGGCATGGACATCGAGACGAAGCGCGGCGCCCGGAAGACCGACCGGCGGACACGGTCACGGACAGGCGACATGGCGCTGTCGGCCGTGCGGGGACTGGCGTTGGCATTCATCTCGCTGCCCGGCGCGGTGCTCTGCTTCACGCTGACCCTCGTGTCCGTCGCGCTCATCCCGATCGGGATCGGTCTCGTCACCACGCCGTGGGTGCTGACGGGTGTGCGGATGTTCGCGGACTGGCGGCGGCTGCTCGCCGCCGAGTGGGGCGGGGTGCGGATCCAGCGGGCGTACCGGCCGCTGCCCGAGAACGCCAATCCGTGGGCGCGCACCTTCGGAATGCTCGGCGACCCGGCGACCTGGCGGGACTTCCTCTGGCTCCCGGTCGACATGACGGCGGGCTTCGTCACCGCGCTGCTGGCCTTCGCGCTGCCGCTCTACCCGCTGGAGGGGTTCGTGATCGCGGCCGGGCTGTGGCGGGTCTGGTCCGACACCTACTGGTACGGCTTCGTGCCCGTCTCCGACCAGACCACCGCGCTCTACGCCGCAGCCCTGGGCGCGGTCCTCCTCGTCGCCGCGTACTGGCTCGGCCCGCTCCTGCTGCGCGCCCACTTCCTGCTCACCGGCGCGGTCCTCGGCTCGGACCAAGAGGAACTCGCCCAGCGGGTGCGCGTCCTGACCGAGACCCGCCGCGACGCGGTCGACACCTCCGCCGCCGAGCTGCGCCGCATCGAACGGGACCTGCACGACGGGGCGCAGGCCCGGCTGGTCGCCATGGGCATGGACCTCGGGACCATCGAGACGCTGATGGAGAAGAACCCGGCACAGGCCCGTGAACTCCTCGCGCAGGCCCGCCAGTCCTCCGCAGACGCCCTGACCGAGCTGCGTGAGCTGGTGCGCGGCATCCACCCGCCGGTGCTCGCCGAACGCGGCCTGGGCGACGCCGTACGGGCCCTGGCGCTGCGGCTGCCCGTCGCCGTCGAGGTCGACGTGGACCTGCCCCGCCGTGCCGACGCTCCCGTTGAGTCCGCCGCCTACTTCGCGGTCAGCGAGATCCTCACCAACGCCGTGAAGCACTCCGGCGCCGACCGGATCTGGGTCGACATCGACCACACCGGGGGTCACCTGCGTATCTCCGTCACCGACGACGGCAAGGGCGGTGCGGTGATCGGAGCGGGGTCCGGCCTGGCCGGGGTGGAGCGCCGGATCGGTACATTCGACGGCGTCCTGGCCGTCAGCTCGCCCGCGGGCGGCCCCACCATGGTCACCATGGAGATCCCTTGCGCGTTGTCCTAGCCGAAGACCTGTTCCTGCTGCGCGACGGACTGGTCCGGCTCCTTCAGGCCCACGACTTCGAGATCGCCGCGGCCGTCGAGACCGGCCCCGAGCTGTCCCGGGCGCTGGCCGAACTGGAGCCGGACGTGGCCGTCGTCGACGTACGCCTGCCGCCCACGCTCACCGACGAGGGCCTGCAGTGCGCGCTCGAGGCCCGCCGCAGGCGGCCGGGACTGCCGGTCCTGGTCCTCTCCCAGCACGTGGAGCAGCTGTACGCGCGAGAGCTGCTCGCCGACGGCGCCGGCGGGGTGGGGTACCTGCTCAAGGACCGGGTGTTCGACGCGGAGCAGTTCGTGGACGCGGTACGGCGGGTGGCGGCGGGCGGTACGGCGATGGACCCGCAGGTCATCCAGCAACTGCTCAGCCGGCGTGCGGCGGAGGACCGGCCGCTGGAGCGGCTCACCCCCCGGGAGCGGGAGGTGCTGGAGCTGATGGCCCAGGGACGGACCAACGCGGCGATCGCGGGCAGGCTCGTCGTCACGGAGCGGGCGATCGCGAAACACACGGCGAACATCTTCGCCAAGCTGAGCCTCGAGGTGTCGGACGACGACAACCGCCGTGTACTGGCGGTTCTGGCGTATCTGGACCGCGGCCGCTGACCCCGTCACCGACCCAGTCACCGACCCCGCCCGTCCCACAGGACCCGGCGATTTCCGCGACGGGTGAACGCCCTTGGGACGGCCTCCGTATGAAGGGGAGCCGCTTCACTCCTGTCGGGCGCCCTCGATGCCCCGCAAGGAAGCCAGAGGAGTCTCATGGGACGCAACACAAGAAGGCGCCGTACGCCGCTGGCCACCAAGGTCGTCGCCGGGGCGGCGGCCCTGGCGGTCGGCGGGGGCGGCCTGCTCTGGGCCGACTTCAGCGCCTCGGCACACGAGGAGAACCCGGCGCACAACCGGACGCGGTCCGCCACCGCGCAGGTCGCGACGATCGACTGTCCCGACGTCGGCCAGCAGATCTCCGACGTGCCGGACCGGGCGCGCGGGGAGGTCGACGGCGAACTGGCCGCGCTGGACAGCCAGATCACCGACGCCTACAAGCGTCTCGCCACCACGCGCCGCGCGCAGGCCGGTGACGCGCGGTACGTCCAGAACGCCATTCTGGGCCCGCTCAAGGACCGGCGGAAGGCGCTCATCGACCGGATCCAGCTGGAGATCGACCGGGCCGGCGGCCAGGCCGACGAGAGCCTGGACGAACTGGCCCGGTGCCAGGGCAGACCGACGGATCCGCCGCAGGACGGTGACGGCCAGGACGACGGCGACGGTCAGAACCAGGACGATGGCCAGAACCAGGACGGCGGTCAGAACCAGGACGACAACGGCAACGGCGTCGCCGGCCCGGTGGCCGGCGACTTCATCGACATCGACGACGTCGAGCCGCGCTCCCGCAATAGCCAGAACGGCCTGGCCGCCAACGGCGACGGCGGTTCCACCGGCACCTTCACCTCGGACTGCGGTGTCAACGAGAACGACGTCTTCAACAGTGACAACCTGATCGCCGCCCCGGGTGTCGACAACGGCGCACACCACGTGCACGACTACGTCGGCAACCAGGACAACGACGCCTTCTCCAGCGACGAGGACCTGGCAAACGCCGACACCTCGTGCCAGAACCAGGGCGACAGGTCCACCTACTACTGGCCGGTGCTGCGGCTCCAGGACGGTACCGAGGAGTTCGACGCGAACGACCTGGGCGGTGGCGCCGAGGGCAACATCGGCAGGATCCTGCAGCCGGCCCAGGCCGAGCTGAAGTTCGTCGGCAACCAGCGGAGCGACGTGGTCGCCATGCCGAGGTTCCTGCGCGTCATCACCGGTGACGCCAAGTCCTTCACCAACGGCGACGCGAACGCCAACAGTTCGTGGAGCTGCACCGGCTTCGAGGACCGGCAGGTCACCGACAAGTACCCGCTCTGCCCGGAGGGCAGTCAGGTGGTGCGCACGGCCAACTTCCAGAGCTGCTGGGACGGCCAGAACACCGACAGCGCCAACCACCGTGACCACATGGCGTTCGTCCAGCAGGACGGCAGCTGCGCGAACGGCTTCCAGGCCGTCCCCCAGTTGCAGGTCCGCCTGGTGTACGACATCCCCACGCCGACCGTGGAGAACGGCGTGGTGCAGGACCCGTACGCCGTGGACAGCTTCCCCGAGCAGCTGCACAAGCCGATCACCGATCACAACGACTTCATCAACGTCATGGGCGAAGCCCTGATGAACGAGGTGGTCGACTGCATCAACAGCGGCGAGGACTGCCAGTAGTTCCGTCGCGCGCCCCGTGGAGAGGGCCGGTGACGGATCCCACCCGTCACCGGCCCTCTTCGCCGTCCCCGCACATGATCAGCCGCCGTGCCCGCCGTGACCGCCGTGACCCGGCGCGTGGCCGCCGCCGTCGTGCCGCGTGCCCTGTTCCAGGGTTCCGCCGAGCCGGCCGCGCAGGTCCGCCACGACGTCCCGGTGGCCGACGGCGACCCACTTGCGACCGACGAGGTAGTAACCGCCGTGGTCCTTGGCCGTGTTGATCCATTCACGTTGTCCGCGGTCGGTGGCGAAGGTGGCGAGGACGTACCTCTCGCCGCCCTTCTCGCAGAGGGCCTGCCGGATGGTGTCGGCGTCGGTCTGCATGTCCGGGGCGCACTTCGCCTCGGCGGCCAGGTGCTCCAGGCCGCCGGTCGCCGTCTCGGGTACGGCCGCATCGCCGTCCCCGTCGGATCCGCAGCCCGTCAGCGCCAGTACCGCCGCTCCGGCCAGCGCGAGCATCGGTCGGGTCAGCCTCATGTGTTCCTCCGGTCCGTCGTGGCGACATGCCGCGAGGAGCCCCGGCGAGGGCCCTCCTCATCGATACGGGCGCGGGATGCGAAGTACTCAGCGAGCCGGGCACGCCGCTGGGCACACCCGTGCGAAAGTGATGCCGTGGACCAGGACTGGGAAGAACGGGTGACCGCCGCGTGGGCGAGGTTCGGCGACGTCACCGAGGAGGACGCCGCCGCCTTCCGGGCGGAGATCGACGCCCTCGCGGACGAGTTGCCCGCCGACAGTCCTCTCGGCCTCTTCGAGCGTGCCTGCGCCTGGGACTCGACGGGCCACTCCGACCGGGCAGTGCCGCTGTACCGCGAGGCGCTGGCGCGCCGACTGGGCGAGGTCAGCGGTTACAAGGGCCGCCGGGCGAAGATCCAGCTCTCCAGCTCCCTGCGGAACACCGGACACCCGCAGGAGGGCGTCAAGCTGCTGTCGCCCGAACTCCTGCCTACGTCCGACGAGTTGGACGACGCCGTACGGGCCGTACTCGCGCTCTGCCTGTCGGACATGGGCCGCGACCGCGAGGGTCTGTCGCTGGTGCTCGGCGCCCTCGCGCCCCATCTGCCGCGCTATCAGCGGTCGATGGCCGCCTACGCGCGGGCGCTGGTGGAGCCGGAGGCCTGACCCGTTCACGGTGACCATCCACCGGTCCGCTCGTTCTGCTGAACGTGCAGTCACAGGATGTCGCCCCGCGCCCCGCACCGTCCTCCACCTCCCCGACCGGTCCGGTCGTCGATGTCGAGCAGGCCGAGGCCGTGCTCGTCGAGCACTATCCGCGCCTGGTCCGGCTCGCCTACCTGGTGCTGCCGCCCGGCCTCGGGCGGAGCCGCCGCGTCCTGACCGCGCACGCCCTCACCCAGCGCGCGCTGCCCCGCGGCCGGACGGCGACACCCGTCATCCCGGCCCAGTCGACGGGCCGCGACGTCGACCCCGCTTACGCCCTGGTCCGCCTCCGGGTCGTCCGTACGGCGCTGGAGGCCGGCCTCCCGCTGCGGCGGCGCGCGTGGCCCAAGCGGGCCCAGCTGCCGCCGCTGCTGCCCCGGGTACGTGGGCTGCGGCTCTTCCCGCGCTCCGGCGGCGCCGACGAACTCGCCCTGGACCAGCGGTTGTCCGCCCTCTCCGCGCCGGGCCGGGCGGCGTACGTGCTGCGCGGCCTGGAGAAGCTTCCCGACGGCGACGTGCGGCAGTTGCTCGGGGCCGCCGGAGTCACCGACGCGGACGCCGCGTTGCGGGAGGCCACCGGGGTGCCCGGTCAGCAGGCGCTGCTCGGCTCCCCCGAGTTCGACCCCTGCTCGCTGCAGGCCCGGCCGACCGACCTGATGCGCCGCCGGCAGCACACGAAGGCCGCGCTGGTCGCGGGGGCGGCCCTGGTGGTGTGCGGGGCACTGCTGGGGCTGCCCGGCGACGGCTGGGGGCCGGACGGCGCCGCCGCCCCGCCCTACGCCCGGAACCCGGCGGCCGAGGCCGCCCTCGACCCCGCCAAGCTGACGAAGGCCGCCCCCACCGCGTGGGAGACCTCCGCGCGCACCGACTTCTCGGTGTGGCCGGCCCGCGGTGACCTCACCGGCGACAAGGAGCTGCTGCGCCGCGCCCTCGCCGTCTGGGCCCGGCCCGGCGGAAGCGTGGGGGTCTCGGCGACACCGGGCACCCCGACCGGCGGTCCGGCCGGCCCGCCGCGACTGCTGTACGCCGGGAACGTCGACAACGCGCGCGTGGTGATCCTGCACGACGGTCTGCGCATCGCCAGGTACGCCGAGCCGAAGGACGGCACGGCCGGCGCCGCCCTGGACTTCGCGCGCACCGACGGGGCCGGCCGGGCCGGGGCGAACGCGGTGGTCCTGGGCCGGGCCGACGGCAACGTCCGCTATCTGACGGCGCCCTGGGTGACAGAGGCGGCCTGGCGGGACCTCACCGACCCGGACTCGGACGCGCGGGACCTGACGCTGACCGACGGTGTGACCTCGACGGTGGCCAGCCCCGCGGGCCGGCAGTCCGGTGCCTGCACGTCCTGGAACGTGCTGGAGCTGACCGACGGCTCGGACACCCGCCTGGTGACCGACCTCGGCGAGCTGGTCCCGGCCCGTCTCACCACCGGCCGCCCCGGCTCGGCGAAGGACGCCGCCGGGGCTCGGGCGCTGGGCGCCTGGGCTCCGTACGCCTGCTCGCTGGGCGCGGTGCGGGGGCAGGGCGTCCGGTCGGTGAACGCCTGGGAGTTCGCGTCGCAGCCATTGCCCGACTCGACCGGGTCGGGGGAATGGGTGTGCACCCGGGCCGAGACCTGGCGGGGTACGGGGACGCGGGTGATGGCCCAGTTCCGGACGCCGGGCGGGGCACAGGGCGCTGTGGCGGCGAAGGCGCAGGATGTGCCGGCGTGCGGCGAGCGCGACCCGCGGGTGCTGGCCGGGGTGCTGTGGAAGTCGGAGGGCGGGCACTGGTACCTGCTCGCCGCCGGCGGCGGGGACATGAGGTCGGTCGAGGCGTCCGGCGGGGTCACCGGCTCCGCCGACGGGAACCTGCTGACGACGAAGGCCGAGCAGGGTGCGCGGGCCGAGCTGAAGGGCACCCTGGAGAACGGGCGGACGATCGGCGGTCTGCGGTAGAACACCGATGTCCGGTCCGGGCCGTTCGGGGCCGGATCCGATCGGTAGGGTGTTCGTATGACTACCGGGGTACGCCGCAGGATGGGCGTCGAGGAGCGCCGGCAGCAGCTGATAGGTGTCGCGCTCGATCTCTTCAGCCGCCGCTCGCCCGACGAGTTCTCCGTCGACGAGATAGCGTCGGCCGCCGGCATCTCACGACCGCTGGTCTACCACTACTTTCCCGGCAAACTCAGCCTGTACGAGGCCGCGTTGCAGTGCGCCTCGGACGATCTGGCGAGCCGGTTCGTGGAGCCTCACGAGGGTCCGCTGGGCGCGCGGCTGCTGCGGGTGACGCGCCGCTACTTCGACTTCGTCGACGAGCACGGCCCCGGTTTCTCGGCGCTGATGCGCGGCGGTCCGGCCGTCGCCGCGGGCGGAGCCTGTTCGATGAGCACGGCGTCCACGGCCAACGCGCTCGTGGACTCCGTACGGCAGGCCGCGTACGTCCAGATCCTTTCGCACCTGGATGTCACCGATCCGCCCGCGCGTCTGGAACTGGTCGTCCGTTCCTGGATCTCGCTCGCCGAGTCGACGGCCCTGGTCTGGCTGGACGGACGGCGCGTGCCGCGTGCGGAGCTGGAGACGCAGCTGGTGCAGGACTTCGCCGCGCTGGCGGCGGTGAGCGCCGCCCACGACGAGGAGATGGGCGCCCTGCTGCGCCGCGTCGTCGCGGAGGAGCCGGCCGACGGTCCCTTCGGGGACCTGATCGACCGGCTCACCGCTCCGACTGTTTAGCTCTCGAACTTCCGGTACGACGGGTCGAGGTCGCGTACCTCCGCCGAGGCGTGCAGGGCGAGACCGTCGCCGGGCTTGACGTACTGCCTCAGCAGTTCCAGGACGGCCTCGGTCAGACGCGCCTTGGTCTCGTCGGTGCGGCCGGCGAGCAGGCCCAGCGTGACGTGCACGACGGCGTGCCCCTCGGTGTCGGGGCCGACCGTGGTGTCCTCGCCTCGGCGGAACTGCGTCTTGCAGGCCGGCGGCTTGGCGGCCGCTATGTCGACGACGGCGGTGTGCAGTGCCCGCGCGAAGGCGGGCCGGTCGAAGTCGTCCGCGAGCCGCGCGGAGTAGTCGACGGTGATCTGCGGCATGAGCCCTCCCGTTTCAGGAAACAGCAGGGCTCACCCTAACCGCAGACCACCGCGGTCCTACGGCGGTCAGCCGCCCTGCCGGAACACGGCGACCGTACGGCCCGGCACGGTGAACGTGCCGCTCTTCGCGGCGTACGAGGACTCCTTCACCACCGGGTCCGCGCCCGCCTCCTGCACCGGATGCAGCCGGTAGCCGGTGCCGGCCGCCGCCTCGATCCGCTGTTCCTGCCGCTCGGGCGTGGCGTTGAGGACGACCACCAGGTCACCGAGCCGCATGGTGATCACCCCGGGCGTCTCGTCCTTCCCGGAGAGCGGGAAGGAGAGCCGGGCCTGCACCCGTCCCGCCGTGGCGAGGGAGAAGTCACGCTCGCTCGTCCGGATCTTCAACAGGTCCTGGTACGCCGCCGAGGCGCCCGTGATCTGCGGGCAGCCGACCTTCACCGAGCCCAGCAGAGGCCCCGCGTACGGCCACTTGTCCTGGTTGTCGGCGGCCGGGGGCAACCCGCGGCCGAAGCCGTTGCCGTCGGCGCACTTCCAGTGGATGGCGTTGAACCAGTCGCCGCTGTCGTAGGAGTTGCGGTCGAGCGACTTGGAGCGCAGCAGGTCGGTGCCGGCCTGGGAGAGCGCCGGGCCCTGGGAGAGGGCTGCGGTCGCCATGGCGAGGACCTGCATGCGGGCCCGGTCGTCGGCGGACGTGCCCTTCGGCAGCTTGAAGGCGAGTGCGTCGAAGAGGGACTCGTTGTCGTGGGCGTCGGCGTAGGCGAGGGCGTCGCCCGGGGCCTCGGCGTATCCGGCGGGGGCGCCGTTGTAGTCGACATCGGAGCCCTTGACCTCCTTGCCGTCGGTGTCCGTGAAGGTGTAGCCGGCGAGGTTGCCGGTCAGGCCGACCTTGATCAGGTCCTGGTAGTGCAGCAGGCGGGCCTTCTGCTCGGCCGGGGTGCCGTTGTCCGCGGCGGGGTTGGGGTCGGTGTACAGACCGGAGGCGAAGCCCTGGACGCCGGGGTCCTCGTCGAAGGGTCCGCCGCCGCGCACGGCGTCGCGGGCGCGGTCGGAGAAGGTCGCGATGCCGGTGCCGGCCATGTTCTTCTGGGTGGCCTGCGTGAAGCGGGCGTCGTCGGCGATCTCACCGAAGTTCCAGCCCTCGCCGTACAGGATGATCTTCTTGCCGTCGACGCCGTCCTTCTTGGGGGTGAGCGCGTCGAGGGCCTTCCTGACCGCGAGGATGTTGGCCTTCGGGTGGTGGCCCATGAGGTCGAAGCGGAAGCCGTCGACCTTGTACTCCCTGGCCCAGGTGACGACCGAGTCGACGACGAGCTTGCCCATCATGGCGTTCTCGGTGGCGGTGTTGGCGCAGCAGGTGCTGTTCGCCACCGAGCCGTCGGCGAGGAGCCGCTGGTAGTAGCCGGGCACGATGCGGTCGAGGACGCTCGTCTTCGCCTGGCCGCTCGCCGCGGTGTGGTTGTAGACGACGTCCATGACGACCCGCAGGCCGTCGTCGTTCAGTGCCTTGACCATCTCGCGGAACTCGACCGTGCGGGCGGTGCCGTCCGGGTCGGTGGCGTAGGAGCCCTCGGGGACCGTGTAGTGGTACGGGTCGTAGCCCCAGTTGTAGGCGTCCTTGGCGGCGGTCTTCGCCACGCACTCCTGCTGCTTGTCTGAGTCGGCCGGGAGCGCGGCGAGGTCGCAGTCGACGGTGGCCCGGTCGGACTTCTTCTCGGGGATGGTGGCGATGTCGAAGGCGGGCAGGAGGTGGACGTACGAGGTGCCCGCCTCGGCCAGCTCGCGCAGGTGCCGGGAGCCGTCGCTCCTCTTGTCGGTGAAGGCGAGGTAGGTGCCCCGGTGGTCCGGGTCCGCCGTCCGGTCCGCGACGGAGAAGTCGCGGATGTGCAGCTCCTGGATCTGGGCGTCCCGCAACGGTACCGCCTCGGGCTTCTCGTAGCGGTCCCAGCCGCGCGGGGCGAGCTCGCGGTCGTCCAGGTCGACGACGAGGCTGCGCTCGGAGTCGGTGGTCAGGGCGAGCGAGTAGGGGTCGGTGACCTTGTTGGTGACGACCTTGCCGACGTCGGGCGCCCACACCTGGACGACGTAGCGGTATGCCTTGCCCTTCCAGGACTTCGGGCCGGTGGCGGACCAGACGCCGGTGTCGTCGTCGCGCCGCATGCGGACCGTGCGGTCGCCGATCTCCAGCCGTACGTTCTGCGCGGTCGGCGCCCACACGGACAGCGTGGGCCGGCCGTGGCGGCCGTGGCGGCCGTGGCCGAAGGTCGGGCCGAGGTCGGCCTTGGCCGCGTCGGCCGCGTAGAGGTCGTCCAGGACGCCGCCGATCTGCACGCCGGTCGCCGCGAGCACGGCGCCGTTGGCGGCGCGCTGGGAGGCGACGACCTGGCCGCGCAGGGCCTCACGGACCCGGTCGCGGTCGCGCTGGTCGACGGACCAGGCGGTGTACTCGCCCAGGTGCGGGAACTTCTCCTTCTGTGCGTCGGTGAGGGTGGTCTTGGCGAGCCGGAGCCAGCTGGTGTCGTCGCCGGTGGTCAGCGTCGCGTCCTCGGCCTTGACCGAGCCGCTGCGGGAGGCGAGGAGCTGGGTGGAGGCGGCGCCCTCGGAGCCGTTCCAGGCGACGGTGTTCCGGTCGATCCAGACGGCCTTGGAGGTGGTGAGGTCGACGGCCGCCGCCGAGCCGGCCGGCTGCGGCAGCAGGTACTTCTCCTCGCCGCTCACCAGCCACACCTCGTGGCCGGTGGCCTTGAGGTCCAAGGCCTGGTCGGTGGGGAGGTCCTTCTCGTCGCCCTTGTGGACGATGTAACTGAGACTGTCGGCCCCCTCGGTGAGCGGTACCTCGAAGACCGCGCCATAGGGATCGGTCTTCACCGGCGTCAGCGGCTTCGACCAGTCGGTGGGGTTCGCGGCGTCGCCCCAGACGTGCAGGCCCCAGCCGTCGTAGTCGCCGTCGGCGCGGTGGTAGTGGAGTACGGCCTTGCCGGTGTCCTGGGCGGGGTAGTCGGGCCGCTCCGTGGTGACCTGCTCCTTGCCCTGCTCGATCCACACCTCGCCCGTCCGGGTGACGTCGATGGTGCGGTCGGCGGTGACGTCCTTGTCGCCGTCCTTGTCGACGACGAGGAAGTTCACGTCACTCGCGCCGGGCTCGAGCTTGACGTGGGCGAAGGCGCCGTAGGCGTCGCGGCCGGTGAAGGGGTGGCTGTCGGGCCAGGTGGTCGCCTCGCCGTCGGCGAGGTCTCCCCAGGCGTACAGGCCCCAGTCGTCGTAGTTCCCGTCCTCCCGCTTGTAGTGGACGATCGCGTGGTCGCGGGAGGCGGCGGTGGGCGGCTGTTCGACGGGCGGGGTGCCGGTCGTGGAGGCGGCCGTGGCGCTCGCGGTACGGCCCGCCGAGTCGACGACGACCGCCTTGTAGCGCAGGGCGGTGCCGGCCGGGACGTCCTCGGCGACGGTGTGGGTGACCTTGTACGGGGCGTGGTCGGCGGAGCCGAGGGTGCGCCACTCGCCGTCGCCGGTCTGGGCGGCGAAGACGACCCGGCCCAGCTGTCCGCCGTCGACGTCGGCGGTCAGCTCGACGGTGCCGGTGGCGCCGGGCTCGGGTGCGGTGAGGGCGATCGTCGGCTCGGTCGCGGGCTCGGCGAGCGGCCCGGCGGCCTTGAGGACGACGGCCGACCCCGCGGGCACGGTGACGGTGACCTTCTTGTCGGCGCCGGACCTCACGTCGTCGTCGGTGCCGTAGAGACCGCGGAAGGTCATGCCGGCCGAGCCGGTGGCGAAGGTGGCCTTCCGGGCGTCGTCGGCGTTGTTGAAGGCGACGACGTACTCGGTGCCGCTCCCGGCGTCGGTGCGGGAGACGGCGTAGACGCCAGCGCCGTCGGCCGCGTAACGCTCGGTCTGGACCCCGTCGGCGAGGGCCGGGTGAGCCTTGCGGAGCTTCGCGAGAGCACTGATCTGCTGGTAGAGCGGTGCTCGCGTGTCGTAGGCGTCGTCGGCGTGAGTGCGGTCGGTGCCGAGCTGGTCGTCGTCCAGGTAGTCGGCGGTGCGCGAGGCGAACATGGTCTGGCGGGCGTCCTTGTCGCCGCCCGCGCCGGTGAAGCCCTGCTCGTCGCCGTAGTAGACGACGGGGTTGCCCCGGTTGAGGAACATCAGCTCGTTGGCGAGCCGCGCCTTCTTCAGCAGCTGGGCGTCGGTCGCGTCCGGTGCGTCCTGCTTGAGGAAGGTGCCGAAGCGGCCCATGTCGTGGTTGCCGAGGAAGGTGACCTGCTCGTACGCGTTGGCCTTGTCGGTCGTGTACTTCCAGTCGTCACCGAAGACGGCCGCCAGCTTCCCGGCGCTGCCACCCTGGGAGGCGTAGGCGCGGGCCGCGTCCTGGAAGGGGAAGTCCAGCGTGGAGTCCAGCCGGCCCTGGGTGACGTACGGGGAGGTGACGGCGGTGTCGGCGGAGTAGACCTCGCCGAACATGAAGAAGTCGTCCCGGCCCTTCTTCGCCGCGTAGGCGTCGAGCGCGGTCGCCCACTGCGTCCAGAACTCCATGTTGACGTGCTTCACGGTGTCGATCCGGAAGCCGTCGATGTCGAAGTCCTTCACCCACCGCTGGTAGATCTTCTCCATGCCGTCGACGACCTCGGGCCGTTCGGTCCACAGGTCGTCGAGGCCGGAGAAGTCGCCGTGGGTGGCGGACTCGCCGGCCCAGGTGGAGTCGCCGCGGTTGTGGTACATCCCCGGGTCGTTGAGCCACTTCGGGACCTTGAGGTCCTTCTTCGCCGCCGGGACGACCGGCGTACGCGGGAAGGAGCCGGCGTCCACGCGGGGGAACCCGCGGTCCCCGTCGGCGTGGTCGGCGTCGTCGAAGGGCTCGCCGTCCTTGGTCAGGTACGGGAAGGCGCCCTTGGAGAGGTAGTCGTAGGACTTCTCCCCGTAGTCGACGACGTCGGCGGTGTGGTTGGTGATGACGTCGAAGAAGACCTTCATGCCCTTGTCGTGGGCCTTGTCGATGAGGTCCTCGAGGTCCTGGTTGGTGCCGAAGTGCGGGTCGACCTGGGTGAAGTCGGTGATCCAGTAACCGTGGTAGCCGGCGGAGGCGTTCTCGCCGGTGCCCTGGACGGGCTGGTTCTTGAAGATGGGCGCCATCCAGATGGCGGTGGTGCCCAGGCCCTTGATGTAGTCGAGCCGGTCGGCCAGACCCTTGAGGTCGCCGCCCTGGTAGAAGCCCTTGTCGGTGGGGTCGTAGCCGGTGGCGAGCCGGGTGCCGGTCAGGCCGCCCTTGTCGTTGCGGGTGTCGCCGTTGGCGAAACGGTCCGGCAGGACGAAGTAGAACTGCTCGCGGGTGAGGTCGTGGCGGGCGTCCGCCTTCGCCAGCTTCGCGTCGGACGGCGGCGCGGGCGGGGCGTCGGCCCGCGCGGCCAGGGGCGGGAGGAGGGCGGCGGCGAGCGCGGTCACGGTGACGGCCGCGACCCGTCTCGCTCGTACGGTGCGGCGCGCGACAGGCACCGGCCATCTCGGTATCACAGGCGTGAACTCCTTGCGACTACGGCTCGATCGGGTCCGACCCCGGCGAGACCGTAGCGCTGCCGCAAGGCTTGCAGCAAGAGCCGTGAAAGTAAC
>NZ_BAABCQ010000080.1:0-33650 GCF_039539045.1 Streptomyces marokkonensis | reverse complement strand
GGCCGGGCTCACACGGCCATGACGGCCATCAGAAGCGGAGTCGTAGGCTATAAAGCTTGAAGAGCAGGGTCCGTGAAATATCGGCAGCTTCATCTCCAGCCAGACGGAGACCGACCTCACCGCCGATGACATGCGACTGGCCATCGGCGAGTTTCTTACGGCCTGCGACGAGGACGAACTGGCCCTGCTGTGCATCTCGGGGCACGGTGTAAGACGGGTCAGAGACGGCGGCGAGTTCGACGTCGTCGCCCAGGACACCGACTTCGACCGGGTGGCCGAGACCGGTGTTAGCGCCGGTTTCTTCGATGAGCTGTTGGAACAGTGCGTCGCGCCACAGAAGGTCGTCATGATCGACTGTTGTCGCAGCAGTGGCTTCGCCGTCGGCCTACGCACCTCCGACCAGCAGCCGAACGGCGCCGTGGCCAAGTCTGGCGAGCCGGCCCTGCTGACCAGTAGAGGCATGATGACCGCCGGCGGCCCGCTGGACGACCTCGGCACCCGCATACGGCCGGAAGCCGGCACGCCCCCCTGCGCCGAGCAGACAAGGGACGACAAGAAGGGGGCCGGCCCGCCGCCCGTGAGGGTGGCAGGCCGGCGAGGCCGCGCCGGCCTCCGGTGGCAACGCCGTGGCCTGCCCACGTCGAATCGCCACTACGTGTCTTCAGCGGGTGCGTGAGTCAGACCTCTGGGGGACTGCACCGCAGTTCCGTCACAGAACCGGCTCCCTCCCGACACGTCATGTGGCGGTCCCCGCCCCTGTTTCAGGCCAGCTTCGCGGTCAGGGTGATGGTCGTGCCGGTCAGGGCCTGGCTGACCGGGCAGTTCTTCTTGGCGTCCTCGGCGGCGGCGACGAAGGTGTCGTTGTCGAGGCCGGGGACGGTGCCCTCCACCGTGAGGTGGATGCCCTTGATGCCCTCGCCGGGCTGGAAGGTGACGTCGGCGGAGGTGGTGAGCTTGGTGGGCGGGGTGCCGGCGCCGGTCAGGCCGTGCGACAGTGCCATGGAGAAGCAGCTGGAGTGGGCGGCGGCGATCAGCTCCTCCGGGCTGGTCCTGCCGTTCGCCTGCTCGGCGCGCGACGGCCACGACACCGGCTGCTCGCCGATGCCGGACGAGTCGAAGGTGACGACGCCGTTGCCCTCGAGCAGGTTGCCTTCCCAGACGGTGTGCGCGGAGCGCGTGGTTGCCACGGTGGTTCCCTTCGTTGAGCCTTCGGCCCCTGATCGGGGCAGCGAGCCCATCGGATCACAGGAGGACGTGGCACGGCGGCACGGTGTCCCACGGCGATACCGGCGGTCGTGCGGTGTCAGCACCGCCCGCGAACGCAGGCCCTCGCCCGGACGGCACGCTTCACGAAGTTGATCGTGATTTACTTCTGCGTAAGCGTGTACTGCATGCTGTGGGGCACGTGAGGCGGTAAGGCGAAGGCGGAGAGATCCGACAGATGATTCCTCAGTTGCTGGAGCAACCCTCTCGGGCCGGCTTGATCAGTCGCCAGGCCGGAGCAGCGTGCCTTCTCGTCTCTCCACGTCGGCTGCGTCACGCTGCGCGCATCGACCCAGCGCGTCCCGGACGACCCGTGCAGATATCGTGATCTGTCGTCATCGAGAGCCGGTACACATGCTCGTCGTCAGCGCATCGCTCGGGCGGCAGTCGAGTCGGCCGCCCGTTTCACCCGCACCGCACGCCGGTGCACCGCACGAAGGAAGCCTCTTCCATGGAGTCCGTCCGCGTTCTGCTGGTCGACGACCAGCAGATGATCCGCACCGGTTTCCGTCTCATCCTCGAATGCGAACCGGACATCGCCGTTCTCGGTGAGGCGTCCGACGGCGACTCCGCTGTTGAGCAGGTCCTCGCCCTGCGGCCGGACGTCGTCCTGATGGACGTCCGCATGCCCGGCACGGACGGTGTCGAGGCCACCCGGCGCATCGTGGAGTCCGGTGCGGAAGCCCAGGTCGTGATGTTGACCACGTTCGACCTGGATCGGCACGTCCTGGACGCTCTCAGGGCCGGGGCCGTCGGTTTCCTGCTCAAGGACGGGCCCGCACAGTCTCTGGTGGAGGCGGTACGGATGGTGGCCGCCGGTGACGCGGTCCTGTCCCCCCGTGTCACTCGGCGGCTTCTGGACCGCTTCGCCCGTCTGCCTCAGCCGGCCGTCGGGGCCGCGTCCAGGCGGCTGGAGCATCTCACGGCCCGCGAGGTCGACGTGTTGCGTGCGCTGAGTCGGGGGCTGTCCAACGAGGAGATCGCTCAGGAGTTGGACGTCAGCAAGAACACGGTCAGGACACACATCGCTCATATCCTGGAGAAGTACCATCTGCGGGACCGGGTACAAGCGGTGATCCTGGCCTACGACGCCGGCCTGGTCACACCGGTCGGGCACGCTTCCACCGTCCGCTGACAGGCTGCTCCTCCCTGACGGCCTCCCACGAACGAGTCGTCAGCGCATCCGGGGCGTGAAATCAGAGGCGCAACGGCGACTGCGCGGGCGGCACCTCGTACGGCACGGCCTCGCGTACACCCGAGTACCTGGTCCGGCCCCACCGGTGTACGGCGTCGACAGAGACCCCGTACGGCGCCAGACGTCCGTTCAGACGCATCACACGGGCTTGCAGCGCCCGTTTGCTCACCGGCTCCCCGGCGGTGCCGAGCAGCAGACCCAGATCGTGACAACACCACTCACGGGAAGGCAGGCTTAGAAGTTCCAACAACACCTGCTGAGAAGCCTGGTGAGGCACGACCTGCGGACGACTCTGGGACGGTGCCCGCAGGCGTTGACGCCTCGAAGAGAGATCGATCCACCTGCGTTCGGCGACGATCCGTCCGGCCAACTCCCTAGGAGGGGTGTCCCGGGGGAGCACGTTGACGGCCCCCGCACGCAGCGTGGCGACCACGTCCACGTCCCGGGGGGCCAGCACCACGACCGAGGAGATCGTGCTGAGCACGCGCACGCGCTGCTCAAGTCGGTCCGTTCCGCCGTCCTCTGACACATCGAGGACGGTCAGTCCGTCGGGCCTGCGCAGCAGCGACATGTAGGCCGGTGCGGAACCCCATGAGTGGGACAGGGCCGGCAGCACGTGGTACGGGCGCATGGTGCGCAGCAGACGGGCTGTCTTCTGCCGGCGCAGTGAGAGGACGACATCGACGGGGCAGGAGGAGGACATCGCAGTTGTGGGCATGGGCATGGGCATGGGGGTGGTACTCGTGTGGCGGGGGGTGGTACTCGTGTGGCGGGTCCGTTCCATGCTCGGCACCCCCGCGCGCCACCGGCTGCTCAAGCGGTGGTCGCCATGTGCTCACCTGTGCTCAACGGCGGCCGCCGAGGGTGCAGGGGCGACGAACTCTCCGCCCCTCGTGGGCGGCCGC
Organism: Streptomyces marokkonensis; assembly: GCF_039539045.1. Classification (NCBI taxonomy): domain Bacteria; kingdom Bacillati; phylum Actinomycetota; class Actinomycetes; order Kitasatosporales; family Streptomycetaceae; genus Streptomyces; species Streptomyces marokkonensis. The sequence goes on along the minus strand of NZ_BAABCQ010000080.1, from coordinate 30,287 downwards.
TCTTGGTGATCCACGGACGCATATGCTCCTCTCGGAGTACTCCCGTCGCGGCCGCGCTCCGCGCTGTCGCGGTCAGCGGCCCGGGCGCGTCGGGCGAGACGGAGAGGCGGAGTGAGTGAGCACGCGCGGCGGCAGCCTGGGCCGGCGGTTGGAACGAGTCCGGGAGCGTTCATTCCTCGGACGCAGGCATGAGCTCCACTTCTTCCGCGCAGCGTTGCACGGAGCATCCGGCGCCGCCTGCGTTCTCTACCTGCACGGTCCGGAGGGCACGGGCAAGTCGATGCTCTTGCGCCGGTTCGCGCTGGAGGCCCGTGCCGCAGGCCGCACCGTCGTACGGGTCGACGGGCGGACCACGCCGGCGACCGCCGATGCGTTCACGCGTGCCGTACGTCCCGTCACGCGGGAGCCTGGAGCCGTTCTGCTCGTCGATTCCTTCGAGCACTGCCGGTCCTTGGAGGACTGGTTGCGTGAGGAGTGCCTACCCCGCCTCCCCTGGGGCACCGTGGCCGTCGTGGCGAGCCGCCACGAGCCTGACCCTCACTGGCCGGCCGACCCGGGCTGGACGGGGCTGCTGCGTGTACTGCCCCTCGGCGGTCTGAGCAAGCCCGACGCAGCGGCGTTCCTCCGGCAGCGAGGCGTGCTCCCTCACCTGCACGACGCCCTGCTGGAGTTCACCGGAGGGCACCCCCTGGCTCTCGCCCTGGCCGCGGAGGCGGCGGTGCGCACGGAGACCGATGGCGGTGCCGATCACGCGGATCCTCCGCTGGGCCAGGACGCCGCCGCCACTCTGCTGCGCCGGCTCGTCGGTACCCCGCCCGACGAGGCTCACCAGGCAGCCCTGGACGTGTGCGCCCAGGCCCGTGTCACTTCGGTGGCGTTGCTGCGGGCGGTCCTCGGTGACCAGGGCGAGGATCTCTTCCTCTGGCTGCGCGACCAGCCGTTCGTCCAGACCACCCGGCTCGGTGTGGCCCCCCACGCCGTCGTACGCGAGGCGCTGAGAGCCGATCTGCGCTGGCGTGATCCGGCCGGATTCGCAGAACTGCACCGGAGGATCCGGGGCCACCTGCTCGAACGGACGCGGCTCGGGCCCGCTTCCCGCGTCCTCGAGACAGTGGGGGACTTGCGTTTCCTCCACCGCGCCGGGCGCTTTCTGGCCGAGGCGCACGGTCGGCCGTCAGGCGGCCGGGCCGAAGAGCTGCCCCGCGCGGTCGGGCACGAGGCGACGCTGATCCGCCGGATACGCCGCCAGGAGGGGCCGGAGTCGGCGCGCATAGCCGCGCACTGGCTACGCGAGCAGCCCGAAAACGTCCATCTGCGCCGCCTCGGGCCCGGTGAGGAGGACGTCGGAGGTTCGGCGTGGTTGAGGCTCATGCCCTTCGAAGGGGAGGCGGAGGACCCGGTCGTCGCCGCCGCCTGGGCGCACACCAGGAAGCACGGGCCGGTGCGGGCCGGCGAGCACATCGCGCTGGCGCGGTTCCACGTCGGCGAGTACGGCGATCACCGTCCCTCCCCCGTGATGGACGCGTCCCTCGGGCACATGCTGGGGGAGATCATCCGCGACGACAGACTGGCCTGGGCGTTCGCCGTCCTGCGCGACGACGGCTTCTGGGACTCTCATCTGCGCCACCACGCCATGGAGCCGACGGCCGGCACGGTGACCGTCGACGGTCACCGTCACCGTCTCTTCGCCTGCGACCGGCGTGCCCTGCCCGCGGTGTTGGGGGGTGCGGCGAACGCTCCCTTGCTCACCGGCGCCGCTCCTGGTCCAGCCCGCTCCGGGAAGGATCCGTGCACGGCGGCGGAGATCCTGGTGCTGGGCGAGGAGGAGTTCGCCGTCGCCGTGAAGGCCGCTCTGCGAGCCTTGCGCCGGCCACGTGAGCTGGCGCTCAACCCGCTCCAGCGCAGTCGTCTCGTCCTGGCGCACGGCATGGGTCTCAAGGACGTGGCCACCAGCGCGATCGGCAGCCTGCCGCTCGAGCGCGGTGGTGACAAGGGCTACCGGGCGGCGACCGCCGCCTACGTCGAAGGGGCCTCGACGCAGGCGGCCGCCGCTCGGCGCCTGGGGCTTCCCCTCAGCACCTACCGCCGCCACCTGGCGTGGGCGACACGCCGGATCACGCGGATCATGTGGGAGCACGAACTGTCCGGAACCCCGCTGCTGTCACCCGCGGACCGGCCGCGGCGTTGACTCAGGTGACCGGGAGAGCGAGGACGGTCCTGGCCTCGTCGTCGTGGGACCCGGTGCCGTCCTCGTGGTCAACGGGCTCGGCGAGGACGCAGGAGCTCCGGTCGTCCGGCGGGGGCGGGCCGTACACGGACGGAAGGGGGAGGGCGGCATGCACACAGTAACCGCCTCCGGGCCGGTGACCGGTGTGCAGTGTGCCGCCCATGGCCGCGACCCGTTCCCGGATCCCGACCAGCCCGTGCCCCGCCCCCCGGTCGAAGACGTGGGCCGGTGAAGGCGCGGCCTGCTCGCCGGGGCCCGCGTCGCAGATCCTCAAGGAGAGCCTGCGGCGGTCGTGCTCCCACGTCAGCGTGACGGCGGTGCGGGTGCGGCCCGCGTGCTTGAGCGTGTTGGTGAGGGCTTCCTGCACGATCCGGTAGACCGCCAGTTGCGATCCGGCCGACAGGTCGGCCGGTTCCCCGCTGATGGCGCAGTGGACCTGGAGACCGGCGGCACGTACCGACTCCAGCAGCGCCGGGATGGCGTCGATGGTGGGCTGCGGTGGCTGCTTGCTGGGGTCGGTGTCGTCCTCGTCGTCGGTGCGGAGCACGTCCAGCAGTTGCCGTAGCTCGGCGACGGTGGCCCGGCCGGTCTCCTCGATGGTGCGGTGCAGTTCGTGGGCCTTCTCCGGGTCGCGGGCCTGGACCCGGTCGGCGGCGATGGTCTGCACGACCATGAGGCTGACGTTGTGGGCGACGATGTCATGCAGTTCCCGGGCGATGCGCGCGCGTTCCTCCATGACGGCGGCACGGGCTTTGGCGAGCTGTTCACCCTCCAGCGCCTTGGCGCGCTCCAGCGCCTGATCCTGCATGGCGGTCCGCGTTCGTACCAGCCGGCCGAGGGACCAGGCCGCGGCCGTCAGCACCGCCTCGGTCGTGCCCGCGGCAAGCCAGTGGCCCGCGGGCGCCAGCACGGCTTCCGTCACGGACAGCGCCGGAACGTGGAGGAGCGCCACAAGAGCGGCGGTGCGGTGCTCGGTCCGCACGGCGGTCAGGAACAGGGCAGTCGCGGCGCACAGGTAGGTGGGGCTGATCGCGGTCCCCTGCGGCCCCACGAGGTGGGGGACGTAACTCAGCGCCTGGAGGATGCTGCAGGTGACCGCGACCACCACGAGGCTCGCCAGCGGGAACCGGTGATGAACGGCAATGGGCGCACCGCAGACCAGGATGAGCGCGACCCACCAGCCGCCCGGCGCGTTGTGCAGGGCCTCGCTCGCAGGGACCAGGGAGGGCAGGGCCAGGCACCAGCCTGTCAGGAGAACGCCCAGGGCCAGGTCGGTCAGGGCGGGGGGCAGACGGCGGCGCGGCCACGAGTTCAGTGCGCTCATGACGGTCCACGGTAGACCGCGCCGGCCGACAGCGGCCCGCCGGGACACCGGAAGACGGCGTACCCCTCGTCCGTGGGTCAGCGCGAGCACGGACAGTCCGGATGTCGGTGCAGGAGCGTCCGGGGGCACGTACTCGTTCTCCAGGACGAGCAGGGGAGCGACCTCGTCCGGTCGGCCGATCCGCGAGTTCGCCTCGAAGGCGGAGCTCGGCGACGACCGGGACGGTTGGACTGGAGGGGTTGACCGATCCCTTCGCAGAGGAGTTCCGGTGAGTCCGGGACCAGTCCCTACCCGAGCCGACCCAGTGAGCGGCAGCAAGGCCACGGACCCCGCCGGCTCCTGTGGTGACGGTCTGCTCGGCGAGCACGTGGCCGCCGCACGTGCCCGGGCCTTCGTCGGCAGGGCGGCCGAGCGGGATGCGTTCCGAGCGGCGCTGGCGGGAGAAGCCGAAGCCCGTCCCGTCCTCTTCGTGCACGGGCCCGGCGGTATCGGTAAGTCCGCCCTGCTGCACCGCCTGTCCTGGGACGCGACCGCCGCCGGCAGGACGGTGGTGTGGGTGGACGGTGCGAGGACGCCGGCGGACGCCTGCGGTCGCCTGGATGCGTTCCGTGACGTCCTTAACGATCCCGCACCCGTCCTGTTGGTCGACAGCCTGGAGCGGTGCACCGGGCTGGAGGCGTGGCTGCGCGAGAGCTTCCTGCCCGACGTGCCGGGCGATGCGGTCGTGGTCATGGCGTCAAGGACCCCGCCGCAGCTCGGCTGGAGGACCGATCCCGGCTGGGCCGCCTGCGCCCGGTCGATGAAGTTGCCCGCGCTCAGTGCGGAGGAGACCAAGAGGGTCCTGGGCGACCAGGACGTGCCGCCACCTTTGAACGTCTCCGTGCGGGAGTTCGCGGGCGGCAATCCCCTGGCTCTGTCCCTGGTCGCGGCCGCCGCCCGCACAGGTGGGGAAGCAGGGTGGTCCATGGACGGGGGCGTCTCCCGACGGCTGACCGCGGTCCTGTTCCACCGTCTCGTCGGCGGCCTTCCCACCGAGCAGCACCGACGGACTCTGCAGGTGACCGCCCGGGCGGGGACCGTCACGGAGGAGTTGCTGCGCGCCGAACTCGGCGCCGGCGCGGCGGCCCGGTTGTTCGCGTGGCTGCGCGCGCAGCCCTGGGTGACGGCCGTCGGATGCGGTCTGCTGCTGGACGAGGCGGTGCGCAACACGGTCGCGCACGACGCCAGATGGAACAACCCCGACGGGTTCGCCGCTCTGCACGAGCGCCTGCACGACTACCTGGTGGAGCAGATACGCACCGTGCCTTTCGACCGCGCCCTGGACGCTGCGGCAGCCCTGCACCGCCTGTACCGGGACATCGCGGTGCTGCCACCCGCCCATGAGTGGGCCGCGCGGGACAGCCACGAGGACGAGGCGTGCAGACTTGTGGACGAGGCCACCGTGCTCGGCCTGACCGCGGACTGCGAAGGGCCGGAGTCCGCGGAGAACGCACGGTTCTGGCTGCGTCACCAGCCGGAGGCGTTCAGGGTCCGGCGGCCAGTCCCGTACGGCCCACCGCGAGCCTGCTCGGCCTGGCTGAGGCTGACGGCGTACGAAGCGGAGACAGCGGATCCCGTGGTCGCCGCCGTCTGGGACCACGTCCGGCGGCACGGGCCACTGCGGGCGGACGAGCGGATCTCGGTGGCCCGCTTCCACGCCGGCCCGCGAGAGCGACGGGACGCCTCATCCGCCTTGGCGCTGTCGCTGCGGTGCCTCGTCGCGGAGACCGTGCGGACCGGCGGACCGGCCTGGGTGTTCTTCGTGCTCCGGGACGACGGCGTCTGGGACGGGGCGCTGCGCCGGCACGGGCTGCTTCCCACGGAGCACCGCTGGGACGTCGGTGGCGTTCCCCAGCGTCTGTTCGCCCGTGACGTGCGGGTCTTCCCCGCTTCCGACTGGCTGCGCGGGCTGCTGCGCTCCGTGTCGGGTGAGGGCGACGGCCGCGACCCCTGTCATCGGGTAAACGGTGCCGGCCTCGTCCGCACGGATGAGGCGCGGACGCCGACGGGGGTACTGTCCGAGCTGGAGTTCGCCGACGCCGTGCACGCGGGACTGCGGGCGTTGCGGCGGCCGTCGGAGCTCGCGCTGAATCCGTTGCGGCGTAGCCGGGTGGCCGCCGTAGGCGGTGCAGACCTGGCGTCCGTGCTCCAACAGGCCGTCTACGAGCTGGCCGAGGAGCAAGGCGGGCACGGACCGCACCAGGCCGCGGTGACCGCGTTCGTCGAAGGGACGGCCACGCACCGGGCAGCGGCCGAACGACTGGGTGTGTCACTGAGCACCTACCGCCGTCATCTCAGGACTGCGGTCGAGCGCGTCTCGGCTCGTCTGTGGCATGAGGAGGTGTACCCGTCCGGTGTGCCGGACGGGTACACCTCCTCCGTGGGCGACCGGGAACAGAGCCGCGTGGACCGCTGACGCACGAGGGCGGCAGCCGGAAGGGCGGCACCCTCGTGCGGGTCTATGCTTCGCGGACTAGGTGCGATTCCTCCTGGTGGCCGAGATCGCAGCGGATTCCGCGCGAAAGGATCGGCTCATGGATCGCATGCATGTTCTCGTCGCCCTGGTCGCTGTTGTGGCCCTTGCCCTCACCGCATGGACCAAGCCTCTCAAGGTGTTGTCCTTCTGGCCCCTCGTCATCGTCTGCATGATCTCCTACCCCGTGGGCGCACGGCTGTTCTCAGCGTTCGAGGAGGGGCGGTCCGGCGGTGCGTGGGTCGAATGGACCTTCCTGCTCAGCGTCGCCCTTCTGATCACCGTGCTCGTCGCGTCGGCCCTCCGGTTCCTCACGTCCTCCCGAGGCCCACACACCGACCGTCACGCCTACCACCAGGACCCCGACGCGTGAGTGTCCCTCTCCCGTAGTCCGGTGAACCTTGATCTGTGAGGGTCCGGGGTTCCCCTGAGTCCGGAACGCTGCTGCGGCCCCGGACCGAGAGGTCGTGTCGGTGAGCGGGGCGCGGGGCGCGTGTTCCGAACAGTCCGTGTCGTTCGGCAGTGTCGCCGACACGGCTGTTGAGCACCATGCTTCGACGGTCAGCTTCGTCATGGACGACAGCCTCCCGCTCCGGCCGGGCCCGCACGGGAATGACTCCCTTCCAAGGGGCCGGGATCCTGCCATGGGGGACGACACCGCAAATGACGGTGACGAGCCCCGGTCGGTGGCCCCGCAACGGCTGTCGGCGGTTGCCGCACTCCTGCACCGTGCCCTGCCCCCGCCTTCCCTGACTCCAAGCCGAGGACCACTATGCCCGCCCCCGCTCCGACGACCACCGCACCCCATCGCCCCTGCCTGCCGCACACCGGGACCCGCACCATCACCCGTCCCGCTACGCTCGATGACTTCGACGCGGTGAACGCGCTGCACAACCGCTGCTCGCTCGAGACGCGCTTCGCGCGCTACCAGGCCGCCCGGCGTTCCCTGCGCCGGGGCGAGTTCCACCACCTGACCCGCCCCGACCTGGGCCTCACCTGGGTCACCCACCCGGAGGACGATCCACAGCGACTCATCGCGACCACCAACCTGGTCCGCACGACCGAGCCCAGCACCGCCGAACTCGGCATCATGATCGAGGACCCGTGGCAGAGCCGTGGCCTGGGCACCACGCTGGCGCAGTACGCCCGGGAGCAGGCCCGCACCTTCGGCTGCTGCTCCATGAGTGTCATGACCGGCTTGGACAACGTGCGCATGCTGAGAATCCTGAGGACGCTCGGTGCCTCCCGGCCCGCCGTTCACCGCTCGACCGCCGACCTCACCGTCCCCGTCGAGCAGCCGTAGCCGCTGCTGCCGGGCACCGCTGTCCTCCAGGACCGCACCGATCAGCTCGGGATCGATGATCTCGGTCAACTCGCCCAGATGGCCGGGCGCATACACGTCGAGGGCTGTCGCACCGGACCTGACGCTGACAGGATTCTGCGGCAACGGAACCTCCGGGACACTCGCAAAGGTTTCGACACCATGCGAACTACCAGAGGTCCCGCCTTCTCGACAGGGCGCACGAACCCTTAACGCACTGGCGTTGCACACAGTGGGACGCCATCTCGGCGCACCGTGGCCGGTGACCGGTATGCGTCTGGTGAACGTCCGCCCAAGCACCGGGTACGGCGGTTGCGGCGGCGTCGCGGAGGGGCGGTCGTTCAGCCGAGGGTGTAGCCGTACTTCTCGGCAACCTCGCCCATGGCGACCACATCGGCCGGGTCGAGGGGAGGGCCGACCTGGCCCCGGACACCGGGGCGGCCGATCTCCTGGAACATGCCGTCCATGCCGCCAGGCACATAGAGGAAGTACATGCGGGCGGGGTGGTCCGGGCTGGTGTTCTTGAAAGAGTGACGAACTCCCTTGGGGACATACACAACCCCTCCGGGCTCGACGTCGAACTGCTCGTCACCGACGGTCACACGAAGTGTTCCGTCAAGAAGAACGAACGTCTCGGACTCGCCATGGTGGGTGTGCGGCGGGGGGCCGGCATCGGCCGGAACGATGGCCTCTGCCAGGGACAGTTCACCGCCGGTGTCAGCGGCGCTGAGCAAGGTGGTGTAGGTGTCCCCTACGAGGAACACCGGGGAGCCGCCGTCCGGCGGTATGTGCAGCGGGGGCAAAGACATGGTTCGTACTCTCTTGCGGGTGCGGGGAGCGCTGTGTTGCGCCTTGCTTGCGGGAAGAGGCGTGGCCTGTGCCCGAACCACGGGCACGTCGGCCGCCACCTCGCGCCCATCCGGTGCCGGGAACGGTCGAAGAGCAGTCGGCGAAGATGCTCGCCGGACGGGTGGCGAGAACAGCGCCGCTCGTGGAGGGCGTGGCGTTCTCGGGGGTGTCGCGGGGGTGTCGCCGGGGCAGTGACGGCGGCTCGCCGGACCGGCCCGTTGCGTCGACGACTGCGGAGCGTGTGGTCTCCCAGGAGTCGCCGGAGGATCGTCTGCCCGCCGTTGGAGCCGGGTAGTTCCCGCCTCGGTGGGTCCGTCCGCCAACAGCACGAAGGGGCGGCAGAAGCGGGCGGCCGCGGTCAGCTCCTCGGGAGCCCTGCTGCCGCTCGTCTGCTCGCCGATGCCGAAGAAAACGAAGGTGACGGCGCGTTCGCCCTCAAGCGGGTTCCTTCCCAGACGGTGGGTGCAGGCACGGTGGGTCCCATCCTCCTCGTGTATCGAGCCTCGCGTCGGGGCTGCGGGACATATCCGAGCACACGATGCCGCGATACGGCGGCGCGCCCGATATCCCTTTTCTGGGGAATCGATCGCAGGGTCGGCGGCCGCGTCGCCGACGGTCGAACGCCGCCCTCCAAGGAGCGCCGGTCGCTTCACCCATCAGTGAGGTTTGCTTCCGTAGAGGTGTGTTCTTGGAGCGGTGTAGGTGGGTGAAGCCAGGAATCACGTGTGGAGGATGCCGTCCGAGTGACCTTCACGTTGCTTCAGTGACTGATGCGGCGCGACTCGTCGATCGCCGGCAGGAGCAACGCGCCGTCTCGTCCGTCCGCGAACCCCGTGTCTCGACGGCACGGATCGTCGCAGTGAGATCACGGAACGACCCGTGCGGGTTTCGTGACCTGCTCTGCTGGTGGTCTTCGTGGTCGTACCTGCCGAGCAGCAGCGCACGGGGAGCGGACAAAGACCCGGCGGTGACTGTTCCGGGGCCCGGCCCTTCCGCGCTGGGCGGCCTTGCTTTCGGGGTCCTGGACGGCAGGCGAAGAAGGCTGGGCGGAGTCGGCCCGCGCAGGGCAGCGGCGGCGCAGTCCACCGCGGGTCCGCGATCGCGACTGCCGGCTTCGCGGCCAACTCTCCCTCTGATCGCCCTGGTGGCAGGCAAGCGGAGGGCCGCTCAGAGAGCCGGCGTCACCGACGGGCGGACCAGCCCACTCTCGTAGGCGAAAATGGTCGCCTGCACACGATCCCGTAGGCCCAGCTTGTTGAGCACTGAGCTCACGTGCACCTTCACCGTTCCCACGGCTACTTCCAGACGCGCGCCGATCTCCGCGTTGCTCAGGCCCGTGGCGACGAGGACGAGGATCTCGCGTTCGCGGTTGGTGAGGCTGTCCAGCGCCCTCGTGATCTCCGGAGGGAAGGAGGCCCCCCGAGCGAAGGCTGCTATCAGACGTCCCGTGACCGCGGGCGCGAGGACGCCGTCACCGGAGGCGACCACCCGTATCGCGGTCAGGAGGTCCTCCGGCTCGGAATCCTTGAGCAGAAAGCCGGAGGCCCCGGCGCGCAGAGCCTCGTAGACATAGGCGTCGAGGTCGAACGTGGTGAGCACGAGAACCCGGGCGCCGCTGCCGTGATTGGTGATCAGCCGGGTCGCCGTCAGTCCGTCCATACCCGGCATGCGGATGTCCATGAGCACCAGGTCGGGCGCGAGCTGTGCCGACATCGCCACGGCCGCGTCACCGTCCGCTGCCTCGCCGACCACGGTCATGTCGGCCTCGGTCGTCAGGATCGCCACGAAACCCGCGCGGACGATCGCCTGATCGTCCACGACCAGCACACGGATACCGATGGTCCTGCTCCTCTCTTCGCCCGCACCGGGGCCACTGTCTGCGCCGCATCCTCCCATGGAGGCGGTGCGCGGGACCCACCAGGTCGGCGTGCGCATCCGAGGCCGCCAAGCAGTCGCCGACCTTTCGGCACGGGCCACTTCTACATGCGAGGGGTGTTCGTCACGAGGGCTCTTCGAGGCGCTTTCGGCGCTCTGCCGGCGTCCAGGCTTCCGAGCAACTGGCGCATGGCGCTCAGTGTTGCCCGCGTAGCGGCGGCCACCTGCTCCAGGCTGCCCTCCTCAGCCGAGGAGATCATCCGGTCCGTCTGCCGGAGCACCGTCTCCCGCAGACCGACGGCGACTCGCTGCCGTTCGCCGTGGACCATGGCCCTCGTGCTCGACAGCACAGTGGTGAGGGCCGTGTCCTCCCGGCCCAGTTCCCGCCTGCGACGCCTGTGCATCAGCCATCCCGCCCCCCAGGCGGCCGTGCATCCCAGGCCGGACAGGACCAGCGTCCAGCAGGCGAGGAACAGCACGAGAAAAGGCCCGGCCGGGTCTCCGAGCAGCGTCCCGTCGGCGGCGAAGGCGGCCGTGAAGGAGATCGCCGACGGGAGAACCGCGGCGGGCACGGACAGAAACGACAGCCGTGAGCCCGCCGGACATGTCAGTGGATGCGCCGTCGGCGGCGGGACGTGTCGGCCGGAGGGCATGGGCGCGGTTCTCAGGACTCGGCCGTACGCCGCGACCGCGTAGACCGCGGCCGGTGCGACGATGCCGCCGCCGAGGAAGCAGATCGCGGAGGACGGCGGCAGCGCACCACCGCGGAGCAGAACCGGCCACAGGAGGGCGGCGGCCCCGGTCACCGCCAGGACCGCCCAGGGCGCGTGGCGGCGCCACAGCAACGGCAGTGCGTGGAGGGTCAGCACCGACACGAGCAGCAGGCACGTGCCGGCCCCGTAGCCGGCGTCCTCCGCCTTCGTCAGGGCGACGCCCGACGCCACCGCGGCGGCCGAGCCGAAGACCGCCCTGTCCGCGATCCGCTGCTCGCGAGGAAAGTCACGCCGACGCCCTGGGCTCGGCCGAGGGCCGGACGCGGCGTCGGGGAGCACGGCGTGTACGCGCCAGCCTCCGTCGGGGCGGGGTCCCGCGGACAGCCTCCCGCCGAGGACGGCGGCACGCCGTTGCATTCCTTCCACCCCCCGGCCGGAGCCGATCCCCGCCGTGCCGGTGTCCGCGCCGCCGGGCGGCCTGTCGTTGTCGACGGTCAGATGCAGGGTGTCCCCGGCCCGTTGCACCCGCACGCTGACCGCGGCGCCCGGCGCGTAGCGCAGGGCGTTGGTCAGGGCCTCCCGGATGATGCCGTGGGCCGCTTCCGCCGCGGGTCCGGTGAGATCAGCGGGCAGGGAGACGGAGACGGGGCGGCCCAGCCTGCCGAATCCGGCGATCAGCGTCTCGATCGGAGCGGTCATCGCCTGGGGAGCCGGTGGGTCGTCCACCTGCATGACCGCTACGAGACGCCGCAGTGCGGACTGGGTCTCCCGTGCGGTGCGGCGCGCGAACGCGAGTGCCTCCGCGGCCAGGTCGGGCCTGCTGTCACCGAGCCTGCGGGCGGCCTCGACGGATACCACGACGGAGGTGAGGTGGTGCGCGCTGATGTCGTGCAACTCACCGGCCAGCCGTTCCCGTTCCGCCTCGGCGGCCTGCGCCTGCTGCTGCTCGGCACCGGCCAGCCGCTCCGCCGTGGCCTGCCGTTCCCGCAGCCAGTGCCGGCGGCCGGTGCCGAGAGCGGACACCAGCAGAAAAGGGCCGACGCCAGTGAGCCAGTCGGAGAGAAGAAGACCGCCGACGCCGTGCCGTGCGGCCGCCTGCAGGAGCTGGACGACGGCGACAGCCGCGGTCGCGCCCAGGCCGACGGGCCAGCTGCACAGAACGGTGACGGTGAACAGCGCCACCATGACCGCCGGCCCCGGTACCAGGCCCAGCAGGTCGGGTGGCGCCAGGATCTGTCCCACCACGGACACCGCGACGATGACGCCCAGGGCGGCGAGCGGTGCCCGGTGACGCCGATCGAGCGCCACCACAGCGAGCGCCGTGGCACAGAAGGCGGTGATCCACTCAATGGTGTCCGGCGGCTCCTTCGAAGACGCAACGACGCTGAACCACAGCAGCAGTTGCGCTCCCATGAACAGTACCGGCAGTGGCCTGACCCGACGTCCTTTCCCCATTGGCGCAAGTGTATGGCCGGGCGTCGCCCTCCCCGACACCGCGGGGTTCAAGGGGTCACGCGGTGCCGGCCCTGCGGTCGCGCCACCGCTCTATGTCCCGCGGACTAGGCGACGATCCTTCCGGCGGGCGACGGGGCGGCACGTTCAGCGCGAAAGGATCGGCACATGGATCGCGTCGTCGCGTCGAGCCTCCGGGGGGATCAGGTCCTTCCAGGGCACACGCACCGACCGGTACACCCACCACCACGACTTCGTGTGAGCGGCCGTCCACTGCGCCCGTATCACCCACACCAACTGGAGACCGGCACAAGCATGCCCGCACAACCTCGCATGTCCCGGACCGCTGTCGCCCTGGCGTCGCTCGCCGTGCTGGCGGCCACCGCGGTGACAGCCTGCAACCCCGAGACCGCCGACGACGCTCGCGGCGATGCCGCGACACCCGCGGTGCCCACCGCTCTCAGCGAGCAGGAACTGAAGTGGAGCGCGTGTTCCGCTCCGTCCACGGCCCAGGGCGGCGGAGACAGGCCCGAGAAGCTGTCGGACGGAACGACGTGGCAGTGCAGCACCATGAAGGCTCCGCTGGACTACGCGGACCCCGACGGCGAAACCATCGATCTGGCCCTGATCCGGGCGAAGGCGTCCCCGGACTCCGGCGAGAAGCGCCTCGGGTCCCTGGTCTTCAACTTCGGCGGCCCCGGCGGCTCCGGGGTGCTCACCCTCCCCCTCGCCGCCGGCGACGAGTACATGACGCTTCACAAGCGCTATGACCTGGTCAGTTTCGACCCTCGCGGGGTCGGGGACAGTGCCGGCGTGCACTGTCTGGACACGAAGGCCATGGACGTCTGGCTGGCCGCGGACGCCACCCCTGACGACGCCACGGAGGAGAAGGCCCGCGAGCGTGGGGTACGCGCGTTCGCCCGGGCCTGCCAGAGCGAGTCGGGCGCGGTGCTGGATCACGTCGGCACCCAGGAGGCCGCACGTGACCTCGACCTGATGCGCCACGTCCTGGGCGACGAGAAACTCAACTACTTCGGCATCTCCTACGGCACACAGCTCGGCGGCGTCTACGCACATCTCTTCCCGAAGCGTGTCGGGCGCTTCGTCTTCGACGCCGTGGTCGACCCCACCGAGGACGCCCTGAACGGTGCCCTCGGCCAGGCGAAGGGGTTCCAGGGCGCACTGCGCAACTTCCTGGAGGACTGCGTACGGCAGGACTCCTGCTTCTTCGAAGGCACGAACCCGCAGCAGGGCGAGAAGGACATCATCGCGCTGCTCGAGCGCCTGGACACCGACCCCCTGCCCACGGAGTTCGGGCGTCCCCTGACCCAGAGCCACGCCCTCAACGGCATCGCCGCCGCCCTCTACGACCAGGAGAGCTGGCTGCTGCTCAGGGGCGGACTGGAGGCCGCCATGGACGGCGACGGCAGCGCATTGCTGCTGCTCTCCGACCTCCTCAACGAACGGATCGACGACGACGGATACGCCAACATCAACGCAGCCAACACCGCGGTGAACTGCGCGGACTACAAGGACCGCTTCACCCTTGAGGACGTACACCGTCACCTGCCCCGATTCCGCACGGCATCTTCGGTGTTCGGCGACTGGATGGCCTGGGGGCTGCTCCAGTGCACCGGCTGGCCCGCTGACGGCCACGCACCCACCGTCGAGGTGTCGGCCGACGGCGCGAACCCAGTCCTCGTCATCGGCAACACCGGTGATCCGGCCACTCCCTACGAGGGTGCCAAGAAGATGGCGGACGAACTGGGAGAGAAGGTCGGCGTCCACCTCACCGTGGACGGCGAGGGGCACGGCACCTACGCCGTCAACGACTGCCTGACCGAGCTGGTCGACGCGTATCTGCTCGACGGGACGGTCCCGGCGAACGACACCGTCTGCTCGTGACGTTGGCGTCCCCGCGGCTTCCCTGAGCCACCGTCCCCAGCGGCGGGCAGGTCCGCTGCCCGCCTCGGCAGACCGTTTCCGCTGCCGGCCCGGACAACGCTTCTGCTCCGTCCGATGCGCCTCGATGGCCGGCATCCGCACCGGACGGACTCCGCTGCCGAGCCCGGGGCGTTCGGCCGGCGGCGGTTCCGGCTCTCGCGGGCCGGCCCGTGGTACGCCGGGGGAGCAGCGGTCGGCGTACGGCTGTCGGGGGAGGTCCTTGCGGGGGCCGATGCGTTGTGTGCCGGGCCGATGGCGGGGGTCACGGGGTGGAGTGGCGCATGGCCGGCAGGATCAGGGAGGCGCCCAGAAGGAGCACCCCGGCGACGACGAGCAGAATGCCGTCGAAGCCCAGTCCCGTGAGCGCACCGGCGAGCTGTGGGCCCAGGCTGGCGCCGATGAACATGCTGCACCCGTAGAGGGCGACCGCCGCACCACGTGCCTGCGGGGCGTTGGCGTTGATGGTTTCGACGACCGCGGGCGCCGCTACCGCGACGGCGGCCACGAACAGCAGCAGGGCCAGGGCGAGCAGCGCCGTGTGACCACCGAGGAAGGAACCGGTGGCGACGGTGAGAGAGGCCAGAGCGAAGGCGAGGGCCGCGCGCAGGGGCGCGGGCAGCCGCCCGAGCACGGGGACCAGCAGGGGTACGGCGATCAGGGCGGGGAGCGCGCTGGCCCGCAGGGCGAGGATCGCCGTGGAATTGCCGGTGACGGCCGGTGGGCCCGCGATGGCCACCGCCGTGTAGAGGGAGACGAAAGCCGTCATCAGGGCGACGGTGGACAGGCACAGGGCGCCCAGCCGCGGCTGTCGCAGCAGCCGCGGCATCGCCGCGAACGCCTGCAGCAGTCCGCCGTCGGTGCCTCCACGCGGAGTGGGTCGCAGGACCCGGCGCACCGGGAACAGGTTCAGGGCCATCAGCACGGCACTGATCCAGAAGACCGCACGCCAGCCGATTCCGGCCGCAACGGCCTGCGCGCCGACCTGAACAACGACGGCGGCGGCGAGCATGCCACTGGTGATGCAGGTGAGGGAGGTGCCGCGGTGTCGAGGCGCGATGTGCCGGACGACGTAGGAGAGCGCGGCGGGGGCGAAGGTCGCGGCGGTCAGTCCCTGCAGGCTGCGCAGCACGACGGCGGTGGGAAGGTCGGAGACCGCGCTGACCGCCGCGGTGGACGCCGTGGCGGCCGTGAGCCCCACGGTGATCACGGCGCGTGGTCCGTAGCGGTCGCAGAGCGGGCCGGCGAAGAGGAACCCGGCTGCGTAGGCGAAACCGAATGCCGTCGCCGTCCACGTGACCTGAGCGGGTGTGGTGCCGAACTCGGTGGCCATGGGGTGCAGCAGTGCCAGGACGGTGTACATCTGACCGGCCATCAGTATGCCCAGCGTGGTGAGCAGTGCTGTGGTCCTGGCGGCCGGGGCCCAGCGTGGTGGCCGATCGGGCGTTCCGCTCCCGGTTGTGTGATCGAGTGCGCTGGTGGGGTGGGGCATGGGGACTCCGAAAGAACGTCTGGTGGCCCCGTGTGCGGCATGACCGGCCGATGGCAGGCGCCGGGGACCGGGTCGCCCCCGGCCGGCGAGGGGCCGGCCGGGGGCGGTGACGGGGTGATCAGGCTGCGTGGGTGTTCAGCACGTACTCGCGCGAGGCGTGGACCTCGCTGCGCAGGGCGGGCAGGTCGACGTCGAGGACCTGTCCGTCCCACTTGCGGGGCTCGCCGTTGATGAGGACGGTGCTGATGTTGCGGGCGTCGGAGCCCAGTACGAGGGTGCCGATCGGGTCGTTGAGCGGCATGTTGTTGAGGTCCTCGGCCTGGATGACCAGCAGGTCGGCCTTCTTGCCGGGGGTGAGTGAGCCGGTGACGCCGGCGAGGCCGTTGGTGCGGGCGCCCTGGAGGGTGGCGAAGTCCAGGACGTCGTGGGTGGTGATGCGGACCGGCTGCCGGCCGGTGCCGTGGGCGGCGTTGACGGCCCGCATCCGCTGGATGGCGTGCAGGGCCCGCATCTGGGTGAACATGTCGCTGGCCAGGGCGACTTCGACGTCGATGCTGAGCCCGGGACGGATGCCGACGGACAAAGCCTCGTCGACGGCGGGGATCGCGGTCTCCAGGCCGATCTGTGCGTCGGAGGTGGGGGCGAGGGCCACGGTGGTGCCGCTTTCCCCCATCGCCTTCCATGCTTCGGGGGTCAGTCCGGTGGCGTGGATGAGGGTGACGTCGCTGCCGAGGATGCCGTCCTTCGCCCAGTTCAGGATCACCTCGGAGGAGGCTGTGCCGAAGACCGCGTCCACGCTCACCCCGATGCCCAGGTCCTTGGCGACGCGGGCGAGTTCGGGGCCGTAGGCGAGGGCCGGGCCGGCGATCTCGTCGGTGGCGAGCGTCGCCAGGCGCAGGGTCAGCAGTTGGTCGTCACTGTTGAAGTACTTTTCCCTGAGGCGTGTCAGGTCGCCGGGCCACTGCTTGTCCCAGTCACCGAAGTGCGGGCCCATGGAGGCGTGCACACCGCGGATGCCGGTGTCGCGGAGGGCCTCGACGGCGGCGTCGGAGTGTTCGGGGGTGCGGGAGTTGTGGGAGAAGTCGAGCATGGTGGTGATGCCGCTGTCGATCGCGGTGAGGGCGGCGAGCTTGGTGCCGGTGTACATGTCCTGGGGCCGGTAGACGGTGGCGTAGCCGGCCAGGGTGGACATGACGTAGGCGCCGAGGTCGTCGACGTCCGGCATGATCCGGCGCAGCTGGGCCTCCCAGGCGTGCCGGTGGGTGTCGACGAAGCCGGGGCTGAGGACGGTGCCGGTGGCGTCGACGACCACGGCGTCACCGGCCTCGAGACCGGGACCGACGGCGGTGATGGTGTCGCCCTCGACGAGCAGGTCGGCGTTGGGCAGGACACCGAGGTCGGCGTCCATGGTGACGATGGTCGCGCCGGTGAACAGGATGCGCCGTTCGTCCGCGGGGCGACGGCGGAGCTGTTCGAGGGCGGCGATGGCGTTGACGTGGGTCATGGAAAAGCTGCTTTCAGTACTTCGGGGAGGGGGAGGGCTGCCGGGAACGCCCGGCAGCCCGGTTTCCGGTTCTGGCGGGGCCGGCCCCGGCAGCCAGGGCGCCGTTCACCCGGGCGTCGCGCGTCCAGGACCGAAAGGCTGCGGAGGCACGGTCCGGGCCCGGTGTTGTCGCCGTGTGTGCGGGCGGCTCGGCCGTTGCCGGCCGGGCGGCTCAGCCCAGCTTCATGACGTAGCCCGCGTGGTGCAGCTCGTCGCCCTTGAACTCTCCGTAGGCCCAGAAGCCGAGGTCGTCCAGGTAGTCGATGCGGTCGCCGTCGATCCAGAACCGCCCCTGGTAGGCGTGGGGGCGGCCGCCCCGTGTCTCGTCGTAACGGCCGTCCGCGGTGAGTTCCTGGTGCAGGAAGTCCTGCCGGTCGATCCAGACGCCGAGCCGCGGGCTGCCGGTCAGGTCCGGAGCGGCGGGGATACCGGCCTGGGGGGTTGTGGGCCCGCCGGGGATTTCGGTGCCCGACCACCGGACGGGACGGCCGGCCGCGACCAGTGCGCGGACCTGCTCCGGGCGGGACATGAGGGTGGCCACCGCGCTCGGCACGTCGGCGGCGAGTGCGTCGGGTACCACCAGGAAGTCGGTGTTGTTGCCGGGCGTCAGCGTCGCGACGTACTCCGAGCGCCGGCCCCGGCCGCCGGCCAGGGCGACGGTGTCCACGACGGCGGGGACGATGGTCGTGCCCGTGCAGTCGACGACGATGGCGTTGTCGTCCTGTGCCGCGGTGATGATGCCTGGGCCGACGCCGACGATCAGGTCGCCGACGAACAGGATGTCGGCACCGGTCATGGTCCCGATCAGCGGGTCCATCGTCACGATCCGGGCGTTGGTGAACAGGACGGGGCGGCCCCCGTCGTTCGAGAGGATCTCGTCGAGCGCCTCCGGGTGCCAGCTCAGGGCGCCGGTGTGGGCGTGGGTGTCGTTGGTGGTCATCGTTTTCCTCAGGGGTTCGGCTCTTCGGTCCGCCCGGCGAACGAAGCGGGCTTCCTCACGGGCGGGTCGCGGCTGCTCGGCCGTCACGGCAGCCGCATGACCACCAGGTTCGTCCGGCCGGACAAGCGGAACCAGGCCGCCGTGCACCCGGGTGCACGGCACCCACCCATGCCCGGCCGGAGGAGAGCGGAAGGGGCCGGCACCATGGCCGGCAGGGAGATGACGGTCCGGCGCAGAGCGTCGGGGAGATCTGTCCGCCCCGGCACGTCACTTCCGCTCCGTTCCGCCCCGCATCATGGGTGCACGGCTCCCAGGAAGCCCGTACCCGGGGACGCGGCGGCCTGGCCACGTTCCGTCATGGGGCCCGAGAGTGAAGCCATGACCAGCAACGACACGCCTCGCGCTCCGCACCCGTACGTCGGGATGTGGGTGACCGCGGACGGATTCATCCGCCAGGAACTACTGCCGAACGGCCGCTACGACGAGGCCCGGGGACGGCGCCGGAGTGCCTACACCGGCCGGTACACCGTCAGCGGCAACCACATCGACTACGTCGACGACACAGGTTTCACCGCCACGGGGGACGTTCGTGACGGCGTTCTCTTCCACGAGCATCTGGTGCTCTACCGTGAGGGCGATCAGCGCGTCCGGCGGGAAGGTACGGGGTCGCGCGGCTGAGGGACCTGATCCTGGTTTCCCGTGGGGCCGTCGGTTCCGGGCGGCGACGCCGGGAACGGGCGGCCGACGGTACGAGGCACGGTTGCCCTCACCGGCCCGAACACGTCCAGATGCCACAGTGAGGGCTCGTCGCCGGCCGGCGAGCCCTCCTTCTCGTGCAGGGCCCTTTCACAGGCGGGGCCACACAGCAGTCAGCTGTTGCCGGACGACAGCGAAACCTCGCGCACCACCTCTACCGACGCCTCTTCGCCGGCACCGGACCGGAGCACGGCGAAGGCGGCCGCGGTGGCGCTCGCCGGCTCTGCCTGGTAGACGACCAGCTGCTGATGCGGGGCTCCCCCGACGGTGAAGGCCGAGAACTGGATCTCCAGAGCACCCACCTCGGGATGCGACAGGTACTTCTCCTGCTGCGTCTTGCTCCTGACCTCGTGCCGTGCCCACAGCCCGGCGAACTCGGGACTCCTCCCGCGGAGCGTGTCGACGACCTCGGTGATCCGCGGGGACTCGGGGTCGTGTCCGAAGGCCGCACGCAGTTCGGCCACGCACGAGTGGGCGGAGTCGTCCCAGTCCCTGTAGAAGGCACGTCCCGCCGGGTCGAGGAAGACCATGCGAGCCAGGTTGTCGAACCGTTGGAATCCGCTGTGCAGGGCCGCGGCGAGCGCATTGCGCGCCAGGATGTCCAGGGCCGGGCCCAGGACGAAGGCGGGGGTGTCGGGCCAGCCGTCGATCAGCCGCAGAAGGTGGGGGTGGACCCTGTCGTCGCCGGCCGGAACACCGCGACGTTCCTGGGGCGCCCTGGTGAGCCTGCGCAGATGGTCGTGCGCCTCGTCACTGAGGCGCAGGGCGGCGGCGACCGCGTCGATCACCTGCGGGGACGGGCTGGACTCCCGTCCCTGTTCCAGGCGCATGTAGTAGTCGGCGCTCACCCCGGCGAGCATGGCGACCTCCTCACGGCGCAGCCCCGGCACCCGGCGGCGCCCGTGCTCCGGAAGCCCCACGTCCAGCGGTTTCAGAGCTTCGCGCCGTGCTCTCAGAAAGTCTCCCAAGGGAGTGGTGTCGCTCATTGTTCCAACCTAACGGAGAGGCCGGCCCGCCCTTCGTCCCTCTCGTGCGGGCCTGGCCGGTGCACCCGGCCCGAACGGCGGCGACTCAGTCGAGCGCGGCGCCGGCCGCCGGCTCCTCGGCCACTGCGCCGGCACTGAGGGAGCCGAGCAGGGACAGTGCGTCGGCGGACGCCGTGCCTGGTTCGGCCTGGTAGACGACGAGCTGCTGCGTCGGGGCGCTGTTGACGGTGAAGGACTCGAAGTGCAGTTCCAGGTCACCGACCTGAGCATGGTGGAAGCGTTTCGCCTCCCGCGTCTTGGCGCGCACGTCATGCCGCGCCCACAGCGTGGAGAAGTCCGCACTTCTCAGGGACAGCTCACCTACGACCTGGCTCAGGCGCGGATCCTCGGGATCGATGCCGGCCGCACGGCGCAATGTGGCCACCGTCGACTCGGCCGCACGGTCCCAGTCCCGGTGAAACCGCCGCGCGACCGGGTCCAGGAACGTCATGCGCAACAAGTTGTCACTGTGAGTGAAGTCGGCGTGAAGAACGCTCGCGAGCCGGTTACGGGCCAGGATGTCCAGTACGGGGCTCATGACGAAGGCAGGCGTGTCACGCCACGTGTCGAGGAGACGCCTGAGGTGCGGGGCGACTCGTTCCACGCGCGGTGCTCGGCGTGTCCGGCGGGTGGTCGGGCCGGCCACGCGGTGCAGGTGGGCCATCGCTTCGCCGTCCAGCTGCAGTGCCCGCCCCACGGCCTCGAGGATCTGCCGGGACGGATGCCGCTCGCGGCCCTGTTCGAGACGCGTGTAGTAGTCGGAACTCACCCCCGCGAGGGCGGCCACCTCCTCACGCCGCAGACCGGGCACCCTGCGACGACCGGAGGTGGGAATCCCCACGTCGCAGGGGCGCAGGCGGGCGCGCCGCGCCCGGAGGAAACCTCCCAGCGTGTTGTCGACGAGCTCCTTCTCTCTGTCCATACGTCGAGGCTAGAGCGGCGCGACGCACTGCCGTAGGGGCGAGGGAGGGTGCGCTTACCCTGGGAACAGCACACCCTGGACAGTCACACCCCTGTCCGAGTCGACGACGGCCTTGCTCTCCGAGGGCGGCACAGGCCGAGTGCTTCCCACCCGTCGCAGGTGAAGCGCCGCGACTGGTGAAGCGCCGCGACTCCTCAGCACTGTCTTGGCATGCGTCTGCCTGGCCGGTCCGCCCTGCGCCGGGAGATCCGAGCCGGTACGACGTGGTGACGAACCGGAACCGGAACCGGAGCCCACCCACAGCCACTCGCCGCTTTCCGGCTGCCTGGCGCATACGGGCACGCTCAGGTACGGCTGGACGCCTCGGTGCCTGACGTGGTGCCTGACGTCACGGTGCGGTCGGCAGACCGGCCAGCAGACTGCGCCGCGCGGATTCCACATGCTCTTCGGCCCGGCGGGCCAGCGTCCGGATGTCGCCGGAGCGCAGGAGAGCGGCCAGCTCGCGATGCTCGTCGACCACGCGTGCGCGGTAGTGGTCGTAGGCCACGTCGACGCGGCGCAACTGGAACAGGTGCACCTGAGAGCGGATCGCCTCCCAGGCGGAGGTGAGCCTGCCGTTCCCGGCCGCGGCGTAGATCTGGTCGTGGAAGGCGATGTCCAGCGCCACCAGCCGGGGGGCGTCACCGCCCTCGGCGATCTCGGCCGTCATCTCGGCCACCAGCCGATCCAGCGCGCACAGCTGCTCCGCGGTCGCGGCTCGCCGCGCGGTGGTCGCGGCCAGGCGGTCCAACGCGGCCCGCAGCGCGTAGACCTCCTGCGCGTCCTCGGCCGTCACCCTGATGACGGTGGTGCCGCGGTGCCAGCCGCCACGCACCAACCCCTCGTGCTCCAGCTGGGCCAGTCCTTCCCGGACCGAGCCACGGCTGACCCCGAGGCGTTGGGCCAACTCCACTTCGCGCAGTGGGGCTCCGGGCGGGAAGTGACCCGAGAAGATCGCGGCGCGCACCAGGTCGGCGGCTTCGTCGGCCAGCCCGCGCCGGGCGGCCTTCGGCAGTGCAGATGACATGCCGCCATGTTGACATCCGGACAATCGGAACCACCAGACCGGCCAGGCGACTCGCCCCGGACTTCCAGCCGACTCTTGTCCTAATGTTGACATTGAGACATCGGGTGGGTCAGGCTGCCCTGGCCGCCGACTCCACCAGAGGGGACCCCGATGCCACACCGACCCGCCTTCCACCTGGCAGTCCCGGTCGACGACCTGGTCGCCGCCCGCGGCTTCTACGGACAGGTGCTGGGTCTGCCCGAGGGGCGCAGCGCCGACCACTGGGTGGACTGGAATCTCGAAGGCCACCAGTTGGTGACCCACCTGGTACCGACCGTGCCGCAGCCGGCGGGTACCAGCGTGGTGGGACAGCACCGGGTGCCGATCCCGCACTACGGTCTCCTGCTGCCCGAACAGTCCTTCCACCAGTTCGCCGAGCGGTTGCGAGCCGCGGGGGTGCGCTTCGACATCGAACCGCATCGCCGCTTTCCCGGCGAACCCGGCGAACAGTGGACCATGTTCTTCCGCGACCCCGCGGGCAACGCCCTGGAGTTCAAGTCCTTCCGTGACGAGTCGATGGTGTTCGCCCGATGAGGGGCGTGCTCGTCACCGGTGGATCGCGGGGCATCGGCCGCGCCGTCGCGAGGGCCTTCGCCGCTGGCGGTGACCGTGTCGCGGTGCAGTACGCCGGTCGCCGTGCGGACGCCGAACGGACGGTGCGCGAGCTTCCCGGCACCGGGCACACGCTGCTGCAGGCCGACCTGGGCGAGCCAGGTGCGGCCGAGCGGACCGTGGCCGAGGCGGTGGCCGCGCTCGGTGCCGTGGACGTGCTGGTGAACAACGCGGCCCTGGCACCCGCGGCGGACACCCGGCACCCCATCGCCGAGACCTCGCTGGAGCACTGGCAGCAGGTCTGGCGGCGGATGGTCGACGTCAACCTGCTGGGCGCGGCCGACTTGTGCTGGGCCACAGCCCACCACCTCGTCGACCGGGGCACCGGCGGGGCGATCGTGAACATCGGCTCGCGCGGCGCGTTCCGGGGCGAACCCGATTTCCCCGCCTACGGGGCCACCAAGGCCGCCCTGCACGCCCTCGGTCAGTCACTGGCTGTGGCCCTGGCTCCGCACGGCATCGCGGTCACCTCCGTCGCGCCCGGGTTCGTGGCCACCGAACGGCAGAAGGGGAAGTTGTCCGGCCCGGAAGGCGAACGTCTTCGCGCGGAGAGCCCTTTCGGGCGCGTCGGCACCCCGGAGGAGGTCGCCGCCACGGTGCATTTCCTCGCCTCCCCGGCCGCGGCATGGGCCTCGGGAACCATCGTCGACCTCAACGGCGCGTCTCACCCGCGCACTTGACACCCAACCGTGCGAGAGAAGAACGGCGCGCGTGTGGGGCCCCGCCCACGCAGGGGACCAGCTCGGCCTGGAGGTGACGGTGCGCGGGAAACTGGAACCGCTGAGAACGAAGATGGCCGAGCTCGTCGATCGCGGCGGTACGGGCCCACGGCGAACGCAGCCTGACTCACCCCGCCGTCGTCGCCCTCGACCGACTCGGCATGACCGCTGCCCGAGCGACAGGAGTTGTCGCGCTCGGAGGTCCTGGGGCCGGCGTCGGCCGCACTCCGTGCCGCCGACGCCGACCACCTCCCGCTCGAGCCGGCCGGCATCGGACCGTCCCTGCCGCGTTACGTGCCCCTGCAGCAGGATCCCCGGGCGGATGCGCCTCTTCGGACCTACGTGCCGGCAAGTGCTGCGCGTAGGCGACGGGCCTGGCTCACCAGCCGTGAGCTGCCCCGCCGGTCGACTATCGGGTCGAGTCCGGGTATTACGCCCTGGGCTCCGGTGCGTTCGGCGCACTCGGCGGCGACGGTGAGCAGTTCGCCGAGGCCACGGGACTCGGCGGGGGAGAGGTCCTTGGACAGGAGAGGCGGCAGCGCGTCACGCAGCACGGTCCAGACGGTGCGGTACGCGCCGGTGGACGCGGCCGTTCCCAGGGACTCCGCCAGGCGGCTCGGAGCGACGATCCCGATGAGCATCAGCGCACCGAGGTCGGTGGCGAGCGCACCGGGATCCAGCTTCTTCTGTGCCGCCAGCAGCAGCAGTGCGTCGACCGCGGCGATTCCGTCCTCCTGGCGCTGGACGCCGAGCCCGCCGGCCACCACCAGGGACGTCGCGGGCCCGCTCGCGCCGGGTGACTGCGCGAGCAAGGGCAGGACGGAGCAGACGTCCGGATCTTTCTCGGGGTACTGCGCGCAGGGCAGGACGTGCTGTATCAGCCGCAGGGCTATGAGTTCGGGGTGCTCCGGCAGGAGGGCGGGCCAGTGGGTCTGCTGGACGGCCGCGGTGGCGGCGCACCAGCACCGGTGGTGGGAACCGAGTGCCGGACTCCCCAGCTCACGGAAAGCGAGTGGGAACATGTGCAAGGCCGTGATCTCGCCGGACCGGACGACCGGTGTCGTCTGGTCCGTCACCGTGCGGTGCAGGACCGTGCCGGTGAGGCCGCCGGTCCGCAGCCAGTCGGCGAGCCGCCGCCCCTCGGGCGTGCCCAGCACCGCGGCCCGCTCGGCGGCGGCCTCGGCGGCCGCCCGATCCGTGGTGCGCACCCGCAGCAGGGCCTGTGCGAAGTCGCACGCTCCGACGTGGGCGCCCAGCCGCTGGTACGTCTTCAGCCGGTCGGTCAGTTCCCCTGGCTCCAGCAGCCCGTTGTCCCAGCTCGGCGTCGACAGCAGGAACGGCTGCGGATCGGTGAGCAACCTGTGGGCGATCTCCCAGAAGCGGGCCCGGAAGGGGCCGTCCGGGAGGCATCCGGCATGCGCGCCCCCACCGTCGAGCACTGCCTTCGCGGTGCCCGGTGTGATCCGCTGGTGGAGGCCGGCGAGGACCAGGTCGAGGGCGAGTCGCGGGGTGAAGCGGACATGGGAGGGGGCGAAGGCGGAGGGGACCGAGTCGTCGGGGAGAGGCCGGCGGCAGGTGCGGGACCACCACCGCGTCGCCGCTACCGGCTCGAGCGCCTCCAGCAGTGCTGCTCGATCCTCATGGGCCCAGCGCACCAGTCCGTCCAGGGTCCGCTCGAAGTCGGCGACGGGCAGGATGCCGTGGGAGGCCAGCAGCGCGCCGGTCTCCTCGGCCGTCTCCGCCACTGAGGCCGGCGGCGACGCGAGCGCGACCGGAGACGGAACGGGCGGCAGCGTGTCCTCGCCGGCCGCGTGCAGAGCTTCCTCCGCTCCGGTTCCCAGGGCTTCGACCACTCGGGTGCGCAGGCCGAGGGCGATGGGCGCGGCCGAGGCGAGGATCTCCTCACGCGAGGCGGCGTTGGTCAGATGTGTCCCGTGCCGCTCGATCAGCTTCAGAGCCCGTTCCTGGGCCTCGGTGTCCTCGTGGGTGAAGGCGTGGACCGCGGCCGGGAGCAGTGCGTCGGCCGTGGCGGTGTCGCGGGTCACCGCCTTGTCCAGCAGTTTCAGCTGGGCTCGGACCAGGTTCTTCTCCGGCCGGATGAGCACCGCCCGCGTCATGTCGGCCAGGTCATGCGTCGGCAGGGCTCCGGCCAGGGCGAGATCGGCGAGGACGGACTGGGCGTGGACGGCGACGGGCTGGAGCGCGTCGGCGGCCAGGGCCCGCCAGTCGGCGGTGTGCCCGGCGTGCTCCTCGGCGGACAGGTCGAGGTCGAGCAGCAGCCGGTGGAACACCCGCTGATCCACCGCTGTTCCGCCGCGCAACAGCCGCCCCAGACATCCGTCGACCATGGTGGCGCGGTCGAGCGTGCCTTCCGCGGTGAGCCGCGCGAGAGCGAGAAGCCAGGGATTGTCCTTGTTGGAGTGACCGCTGTTCAGCGCCTGGCCGGTCCCCCCTGCCGTGAAGAGGCCGGCCACCATGGGCCTGAGGTAGGGCGACTGTCTCAGCCGCTCGGCGATCACGTCGGTGTTCCAGCCGTTGCCGTAGATGTTGCGTATCCACGCGTG
The DNA here is from genome assembly GCF_039539045.1 of Streptomyces marokkonensis. Classification (NCBI taxonomy): domain Bacteria; kingdom Bacillati; phylum Actinomycetota; class Actinomycetes; order Kitasatosporales; family Streptomycetaceae; genus Streptomyces; species Streptomyces marokkonensis. The sequence goes on along the minus strand of NZ_BAABCQ010000080.1, from coordinate 4,395 downwards.
CACGGAGGCGTCGGTCACCGGCATCGGGCATCGGGCCGCCTGCACGATCGCTTCGAGAAGGTGATACCGGATGTCCGTGGAGGGCCTGCGGTCGGCGATCCGGTGCGCCAGCTCCGCCAGCCATCCGGCGGGGCGCTCCTCCAGCATGGGGAGGAATCTCTTCTCCGCCACCCACATGCGCTCCCAGCCGGAAGCTGTGAGCCAGGACGCGACGGCCGCCGCTCCGCTCTGGCAGCCGAGGCACGCCACCAGCAGCGCAGGAGAGGCCGCTTGGAGCTGCGGCGTCACCCAGGCGTCGCGGAACTCCTTGCGCAACGCCCTCAGCGCCGGCAGTTCCCCACGCCGTTCGGCGGCCGTCATGCCGTTCACGATCGTCACCACGTCGTCCGTCCGCCCGCCGCGCACCGCTTCGATCAGCTTGCTCAACTGTTCCTCTCCCGTCGTGCCATCCGTACCGCCAGCGCGTGCTTGCAGGGGCCGCGTCCGCCCCGGTATCTCGCCCACCACAGGCAACTGCACCTCAAGACGCCGGCGTCCTCGCGCACCCGGTGGGTGTGGCCGTCCTCGGCCGTGACGGTCCCCATCGCGCCGTCCAGCGTCACGGCACCGGCCGACAGCAGGGCACGGGCATGCCTCAGCCTCGGGTTGTGACGCTCGGCGAGACCGGAGTCGTAGGGGAGCTGCCGGTGGAAATAGGCTGCTTCGGCCGTGTCGTAACCCACCCGGCCGGAGGTCGCCAGGCGCGTCAGCGCCGACCGGACCCGCGCGGTGGTCAGCCCGCAGGCCGCGGCCAGAGCACTCACGTCGATCCGCGGTTCCCACGCCAGCAGCACGGCCACCAGTTCCGCGTCCTGGACGGTCTCGTCGTCGGCCAGTGCCTCCAGTACGCCGCCCTCACCGGAGAAACCCCTTGCGGGGTCCGGGGAGAGAGTGAGTGTCAGCCGCATGCCCGGCAGAACCGCTTCCCAGGCACTCGCGGTGGCCGCCCCGCCGTCCCCCACGGGACCGTGGACACGCAGCGCGGTAGCGTGCCGCAGCACACGGTGAAACGCGGCCAGCCGCTCCGGTCCGGGCAGGCACACCGCTCCTGGTGCGGGACGCGTCGTGGGCCTGAGTCCCTGCCGGGCCGGCACGAACCAAACGGGGCCGCGCGGTTCTCTTCCACCGCTGCGAGGAAATGACCGCAGGAACCGAACTTGGCGGCGATCGCCTGCGCCTCCGCGAAGCCGCGCAACCACCGGTCGGGCAGGGGCACCTTCTTCTCCACCACCGCGCCGCCCAGTGTGGTCACCGCCAACTCGTCCGGCCCCACCCGCAGATGAACCGGATCGCGTGGGCCGACGCGCGTGAGCGCCTCACGTAACGGGTTGTTGACGTCGAAGTTGCTGGTGCCGTGCCCGATCTCTCCTCCGTCGAGTGCGTCTGCCAGCACGTCGAGCCGTGCGTAGACACCGCAGCAGCCGGAGAACGACTCGAAGCGGAGCCGGTCGCCGTTGCCGGTCACCACCGGGTCCAGCCAAGCCGCCAGGTGAGGCCGGTAGTAGCGGGCGGCGGCGATGTCGGCCACCGAGAGCAGGCCGGCGGCGGCTGCCTGGGGACTGGTGAGGAAACCCGAGAAGAACCGGGGATGGTCCTGGAAGCCGGAGGGCGTCGCGCCTCGGGAGGTCTCCAGCCCCAAGAGGCTCCCGTCCGCCGAAGCTCCGAGTGCGGAGGGACGCGCATAGGCGAGGCTCCGCGATGATCGCGTCATGGAGGAGACACTGGAGGCGACCACCGACAATGCCCTGATCAAGCCCTCGCGGCCGGCACTCGAACGAAGAGAGCCCACCGGTGCGGGTCCGCCTTTGCCCCGCTTCAGAGCGGATCGCGTGCTTCACTCTCGAGAAGGAACCGCACACGCGGTACCAGGAAAGCGAACGGTTCGGCGTTTCCGACGAGAGCACTGGCCGCTGCGGACACGACCGGCCCGGAAAGAGCTGTGCAGGAATCGAGTGGGATACCGAGAGAGATCTCCTGCCGGGTCACCTGTCCGTGCCACGGCTGGACCGAGAGCGCACGGTCCTGAGGCACGCAGTAGGCGAGCATCCTTCCGTAGTCGGGAAAAGCCCGTCGCCAGGGTCCATCCGTCGGCCACTCGGGCAGCGGAACGAGGTGGGCCTCGGCGTCCGGTGCGGTACCGCGCCCCGGAGCCAGAAGGAGATCGATCCGATCGTCCTGCGCAACGAGTGCCGAAGCTCGATCAAGAACGTGCATGGGCAACCCCTCGGCGACCATGCGCGCACCGAGGGCGTGCACCGTGCGATCGACAGCGGTACTGAGGAAGTAGACGCCCAGGGAACCTGTGCGGGGGTGGCGCACGTAGATCCGCCAGTTGCTCTGCAACGGGGAGGGCAGGAGCCGCCGCCACCGGACGAACAGCGCCGGCCCCAGATGCCCATGGCGGTAACTCAGGAAGGTCACCATCGCCTGGTCGCCCCTCTCGCCGAGACGCTGCAGCTCCAGGCCGGGTGGGACCAGGGGCGCGATGCGGTGAGCATCGACCACGTAGTTGACGTAGACAACGTCGGTCACGTTGCTGACAAAGACCATTGAGGGGATGCGCTCACACAGCCTCCGCAGCAGTCGGCTGTCGGCCACCCAGTTCAGCGGTGCGGCGAGCCGGCCTCGCGGATGAACCCACGGTGCGTACCGCCCGTACCTGGTCCGCCGGCGCGTGCGACGCAGTGAACGCTCGGCGGCCCAAGCGGCCAGGCCGGCCGACAGGACGGAGCCGAGCACGAGGAGCGTGAACATGCAGGCAGTATGGCAACCGCGGCGAATCCGGCTTCGGCCGCCAGGGACGTGGCATGCGGTCTCACCCCAGTACTCGGGCCACGTTCGTGAGCCGGAGCCCGCGCCTGTCAGTGGCCGTCCGCGATGAGCAGTCCGGTACGGGTCCGCCCGCCGACGTTGTCGTCGGTCGACTGGGCCCCCAGCCGATTGCCGGTCTCCTGGGAGCTGCCGGTCACCTGTCTCCCGACAACGGACCCGGCGGGGTAGGTCCGAAGGATCACGCCCCGCCGATGAAGGCAGAAACGTGTCGCGAAGCGCGGGCGGCCTTCCCGCTCAGCATCTCACCTGGCGTCGAAGGACTCCCGTGCCTTTTCGATCTGGGGCATGTACGTCCGTACCCAGTCCAGGAGGACATCGACGGGCGGGCGCATGGTCTTCCCCAGCGGAGCGACCCGGTACTCCACTGCGACCGGCCTGGAGCTCACGACCTCGCGCTCGATGATGCCGTTGCGCTCCAGTCTGCGCAGGGTGGCAGTCAGCGACTTCTGTGTGACCGAGGGGATCGCACGGCGCAGCTCGTTGAACCGGCGCGGTCCCTCGCACAGCTCGCTGAGCACGCTCAACGACCACTTGTCCAGCACTTGGTCGAGCAGTTCGCGGTGCGGCGCCGGGATGCTCAGTTCGTCGTCGTGGGAAGAGGCGGTATCGGTCATGAAACCTGGTCTCGTTGAAGTGTCCTGTGACTCCTAGGTATCAAAGGTATACGAGGTCCGTCACCGGAAGGAGACCACCATGTCCGTCCAACGTTTCACCCCCGAGGGCTTGCTGCAGCCCGCGCCTTACCATCACGTCGCCGTCGGCACCGGCAGCAGACACGTCCACGTCAGCGGGCAGACTTCCAGCCTCGCGGACGGGACCCCCGTCGCGCCGGGAGATCTCTCCGGGCAGGTCGCGCAGGCGCTGCGGAACACCGCACGCGGTCTTGCCGGGGCCGGCGCGACGTTCGAAGACGTGGTCCGACTGACCGTCTACGTCACGCAGTGGAAGCCGGAGAAGATGGGCGCCTTCATGGCGGGCGTCGAAAGCGTCGCGGACGAGATCGGGCTGCCCCAGCCCCTCCCCCCGGCGTCACTCATCGGCGTCGACTGCCTCTTCGACCCGGGCGTCCTCGTCGAAATCGAAGCCACCGCCCTCGTCGACTGACCGACCGCTTGCACAGGCCCGCCCACCTGTGGCAGGTCCAGAACTCAGCTCTCCACCGACGCGCTTGTGGAAGGGCTTCGCATATCCCAGCCGAGCGAGGACGCTCGGCCCGACCATCCCGGTTCAGCGCGGGAACACCCGCCCGACCGACGCTTTCGCTGCCCGAGGGCACACGGCGCGACGCAGCTGTGCGCCGTTCCAGCCCGCATTCCCCACGAATGATCAGGATAAGACGGGCCCTCCCTGTGCGAGGCGGTCGTCATCAGAGCGGCACACCGTGGCCGCACCTTATGGGAAAAGGATCAATAGTCATGAAGCGTTCCACGTCGCGCATCGCCGTCACCGTGATGGCGGCGGCAGCCCTGACGGCTTTCCTTCCGCCCCCTCAGCTTGGCGTTTAACCTCGCAGGTCACACGACC
>NZ_BAABCQ010000079.1:0-34790 GCF_039539045.1 Streptomyces marokkonensis | reverse complement strand
AGAAAGTCGGCACGCGGTGCCTCCGGCGGTGGCACGGGGTGACCTGGAAGTTGGCGGTTTGTGCAGGTGAGCGTGGTGGAGCTCGGGTGGTTTCGGTGTGTGGCGGGTGCGGGGGCGCATCGGGGTTGCTCCGCAGTTTCCCGCGCCCCTCGAGGGGCGCGGGAAACTGCGCGAAACAGGGGGTCTGGGGGCGCAGCCCCCAGGTCGGGTCGGGAAGGGGCGGCGGGGGCGAAGAACTACGCCCGGGGCGCGCAGCCGAGGACGTGGGCCTTGACGATCTCGGGGATGCGGGGGTCGCGTCGCCGGAACGCCGCCACCAGCTCCTCGTGCTCCTCCGCGTACGACTGCTGCACCGTGCCCAGCCACCGTATCGACAGCGCCGTGAACACCTCGATGCCCAGGCCCTCCCAGGTGTGCAGCAGCACCGAGTTGCCGGCCGCCCGCACCAGCTCCCGGTGGAAGCCCACCGTGTGCCGCACCTGGCCCGTACCGTCGGACACCCGGTCGGCCTCGTACAGCGCGGCGACGTGCGGCTCGAGGGCCGAGCAGTCCGAGGCGAGCCGGTCCGCCGCCAGCTCGGCCGCGATCGCCTCCAGGCCGGCCCGGACCGGGTAGCTCTCCTCCAGGTCGGCGGCGGTCAGATTGCGCACCCGCACGCCCTTGTTCGGCGCCGACTCGATCAGCCGCAGCGACTCCAGCTCCCGCAGTGCCTCCCGCACCGGGGTCTGGCTGACCTCCAGCTCGGTGGCGATCCGACGCTCCACGATCCGCTCGCCCGGCTGCCAGCGTCCGCTGATGATCCCTTCCAGGATGTGCTCGCGGATCTGTTCGCGCAGCGAGTGGACGACGGGCGCGGTCATGAGAGCTCCTTCGGGAAGGTCCCGGATCCAGTACAGCGGCCCGTAGGGCCTCGTTGAGGGTTGGTGGCCGGGCGGGGCGGGACCCTGGGGCGTTCGACGCTTAGACAATACGGCCGTCGCGGCGGGCGGGAAGGGCGCACGGGGGCGCTTTCACGCAGGTGAGACGAGGCTTACACGCCGCATACGGACGGATACGACGGTGCCCCCGCCCGGACAGCTCCGGGCGGGGGCACCGTACAGACCCACTGGCAGAGGGGTTACAGGCCGAGCTCGACCTCGAACTCGCCAGCCTCCAGGATCGCCTTGACCGCCGTCAGGTAACGGGCGGCGTCGGCGCCGTCCACCAGGCGGTGGTCGTAGGACAGGGTCAGGTACGTCATGTCGCGGACGCCGATGGACGTGCCCTCCTCCGTCTCGATGACGGCCGGACGCTTGACCGTGGCACCGATGCCGAGGATGGCGACCTGGCCCGGCGGCACGATGATCGTGTCGAACAGCGCACCGCGCGAACCGGTGTTGCTGATGGTGAACGTCGCGCCCGCCAGCTCGTCCGGGCTGATCTTGCTGGCCCGGACCTTGCCCGCCAGGTCGGCGGTCGCCTTGGCGATGCCGGCCAGGTTGAGGTCACCGGCGTTCTTGATGACCGGGGTCATCAGGCCCTTCTCGGAGTCCACCGCGATACCGACGTTCTCGGTGTCGAAGTAGGTGATGGTCCCCTCGGCCTCGTTGATCTTGGCGTTGATGGGCGCGTGCGCCTTCAGCGCCTGGGCCGCGGCCTTGACGAAGAACGGCATCGGCGAGAGCTTGACGCCCTCACGCGCCGCGAAGCCGTCCTTGGCGCGGGCGCGCAGCTTCATCAGGCGGGTGACGTCGACCTCGACGACCGACGACAGCTGCGCCTGCTCGTGCAGCGCCTTGACCATGTTGTCGCCGATGACCTTGCGGATGCGCGGCATCTTGACGGTCTGGCCACGCAGCGGGGAGGCCTCCAGGACGGGGGCCTTCTTCGCGGCAGGGCCCCCGGCAGCCACGGCGGCGGCAGCGGCGGCCGGAGCCGGGGCGACGGCCTTCGCGGCCTCGGCGGCGGCGGTCACATCCTGCTTGCGGATGCGGCCGCCGACGCCGGTGCCCTTGACGGTGGACAGGTCGACGCCGTTCTCGGCGGCGAGCTTGCGCACCAGCGGGGTGACGTAGGCGCCGTCGTCCACCGGCTGGGCGGCGGCCGGGGCAGCCGGAGCGGCAGCCGGGGCCGGCGCGGGCACCGGGGCGGAGGGCGCCGGGTCGGGCGCCGGGGTGGTCTGCTGCTGCGGGGCGGGAGCCGAGGGCGCCTGCGGGGCCGGAGCGGCAGGGGCGGCCGGAGCGGCAGGGGCTGCCTGTGCCGGAGCCGGGGTGGGCTCGGGCTGGGCCGGGGCCGCGGGGGCGGCCGGAGCGGCGGCGGGCGCGGCACCGGCGGCGCCGATGACGGCCAGCTTGGCACCGACCTCCGCGGTCTCGTCCTCGCCGACCACGATCTCCAGCAGGGTGCCGGAGGCGGGGGCGGGGATCTCGGTGTCGACCTTGTCGGTGGACACCTCGAGCAGCGGCTCGTCGGCCTCGACACTGTCGCCGACCGACTTCAGCCAGCGGGTCACGGTGCCCTCGGTGACGGACTCGCCGAGCGCGGGCAGGACCACGTCGGTGCCCTCGGCGGAGCCGCCGGCGGCGGCCTCGGCGGTGGGAGCCGGCGCCGGGGCGGCCTGCTCGGTGGAGGGGGCGGCCGGCGCCGGCTCGGGGGCCGGCTCGGCGACCTGCTCGGCCTGCGGGGCCTGCTCGGCGGCCGGGGCGCCGGTGCCGTCGTCGATCAGCGCCAGCTCGGCGCCGACCTCGACGGTCTCGTCCTCGGCGACCTTGATGGAGGACAGGACACCCGAGGCGGGGGCCGGGATCTCGGTGTCGACCTTGTCGGTCGAGACCTCGAGCAACGGCTCGTCGGCCTCGACACGCTCACCCTCGGCCTTCAGCCAACGGGTGACGGTGCCCTCGGTGACGCTCTCGCCGAGCGCCGGAAGGGTTACGGAAACCGCCATGGTTTCGGTTGCTCCTTAAGAATTGCGGAAGTCTGTGTCGTCGCGCCCAGTGACCGAGGGAGGTCAGTCGTGGGAGTGCAGGGGCTTGCCGGCCAGTGCCAGGTGGGCCTCGCCGAGCGCCTCGTTCTGCGTCGGGTGGGCGTGGACGAGCTGGGCCACCTCGGCCGGCAGCGCCTCCCAGTTGTAGATCAGCTGGGCTTCGCCGACCTGCTCGCCCATGCGGTCGCCGACCATGTGGACGCCGACCACGGCACCGTCCTTGACCTGGACGAGCTTGATCTCGCCCGTGGTCTTCAGGATCTTGCTCTTGCCGTTGCCCGCCAGGTTGTACTTCAGGGCGACGACCTTGTCCGCACCGTAGATCTCCTTGGCCTTGGCCTCGGTGATACCGACGGAGGCGACCTCCGGGTGGCAGTACGTCACCCGCGGCACGCCGTCGTAGTCGACCGGGACGGTCTTCAGGCCGGCGAGCCGCTCCGCCACCAGCATGCCCTCGGCGAAGCCGACGTGCGCGAGCTGGAGGGTCGGGACGAGGTCACCGACGGCGGAGATCGTCGGGACGTTGGTCCGCATGTACTCGTCGACGAGGACGTAGCCGCGGTCCATGGCGACCCCGGCCTCCTCGTAGCCCAGGCCCTGCGAGACCGGGCCGCGGCCGATGGCGACGAGCAGGACCTCGGCCTCGAACTCCTTGCCGTCGGCGAGGGTGACCTTGACGCCGTCCTGGGTGTACTCGGCCTTCTGGAAGAAGGTGCCCAGGTTGAACTTGATGCCCCGCTTGCGGAAGGCGCGCTCCAGCAGCTTGGAGCTGTTCTCGTCCTCGACCGGCACGAGGTGCTTGAGGCCCTCGACGACCGTGACGTCGGTGCCGAAGGACTTCCACGCCGAGGCGAACTCGACGCCGATGACGCCGCCGCCCAGGACGATCGCGGACTTCGGCACGCGGTCCAGGACCAGCGCGTGGTCGGAGGAGATGATCCGGTCGCCGTCGATCTCCAGGCCCGGCAGCGACTTCGGCACGGAGCCGGTCGCCAGCAGGACGTGGCGGCCCTGGACCCGCTGGCCGTTCACGTCGACGGAGGTGGGGGAGGACAGCCGGCCCTCACCCTCGATGTAGGTCACCTTGCGCGAGGCGATCAGGCCCTGCAGGCCCTTGTACAGGCCCGCGATCACGTCGTCCTTGTACTTGTGGACGGCCGCCATGTCGATGCCCTCGAAGGTGGCCTTCACACCGAACTGCTCGCTCTCGCGGGCCTGGTCGGCGATCTCACCCGCGTGCAGCAGAGCCTTGGTGGGGATGCAGCCGTTGTGCAGGCAGGTACCGCCGACCTTGCCCTTCTCGATCAGGGCGACGTCCAGGCCCAGCTGCGCCCCGCGCAGCGCCGCGGCGTAACCACCGCTGCCACCGCCGAGGATCACTAGGTCGAAAACGGTGCTGGCGTCGTTCGCCACGTCACGTCCTCCATGCATGTGCGCCACGCCGGTCTCCAGTGACCGGTCGGCGGCTGGTGTCCGGCCGCTCATTGTTCTCGGCCCTTGGGTGGGCCCTGTCCTGCCGAGCCCCATCTTCGCACTTGTAGGGGGCGGACGAGACGTGGGGCCGGGGTGTGAGACGTCCCACGTTCACTGGCGCCGCGGGAGGAGGTGACGCCTCCCGGGGGCGCGGGGCCGTGTTCGGTCCGCGGTTCTGCCGTGTGGGCGTGACCGGACGGGCCGGGACAGCAGGCCGCCGACGGCGTGACCGGACGGGCCGGGACAGCAGGCCGCCGACGGCGGGACGCCTCCCGGGGGCGCGGGGCCGTGTTCGGTCCGCTGCTCCGCCGCGTGGGCGAGAAGCGCCCCCGACGGACCCGCAGCCGGCGAATCCCCGCGCCCCCGGACTCTCAGGCTCTCAGGCGAACGTCACCCGAGGTCGCCGAGGGCGACCCGCTCGGCGACCCGCACCAGCGTCCGCACAGCCGTACCGGTCCCGCCCTTCGGCGTGTAGCCGAACGGCCCGCTCTCGTTGTAGGCCGGGCCCGCGACGTCCAGGTGCGCCCAGGTGATGCCCTCGCCGACGAACTCGCGCAGGAACAGGCCGGCCACCAGGCCGCCACCCATCCGCTCACCCATGTTCGCGATGTCGGCGGTCGCCGAGTCCATGCCCTTGCGCAGGTGCTCCGGCAGCGGCATCGGCCACGCCGGCTCGCCGACCTCCTCCGCCGCGTCGTGCACCGCGGCACGGAACGCGTCGTCGTTCGCCATGATCCCGTACGTCCGGCTGCCCAGCGCCACCATCATCGCGCCGGTCAGGGTCGCCACGTCGATGATCGCGTCCGGCTTCTCCTGCGAGGCCGCCCACAGCGCGTCGGCGAGCACGAGCCGTCCCTCGGCGTCGGTGTTGAGTACTTCCACCGTCTTGCCGCTGTACATGCGCAGCACGTCACCCGGGCGGGTCGCGGAGCCCGACGGCATGTTCTCGGCCAGCGCCAGCCAGCCGGTGACGTTGACCTCCAGGCCGAGGCGCGCGGCGGCGACGACCGCGGCGAACACGGCGGCGGCACCGGCCATGTCGCACTTCATGGTCTCGTTGTGCCCGGCCGGCTTCAGCGAGATGCCGCCCGAGTCGTAGGTGATGCCCTTGCCGACGAAGGCGAGGGACTTCGTCGCCTTGGGCGACGTGTACGACAGCTTCACCAGGCGCGGACCCGACGCCGAACCGGCGCCGACGCCGAGGATGCCGCCGTAGCCGCCCTTGGTGAGCGCCTTCTCGTCGAGCACCTGCACCTTGATGCCGTGTTCCTTGGCGGCGGCCTGCGCGACGGCCGCGAACGCCTCGGGATCGAGGTCGTTCGGCGGGGTGTTGACCAGGTCGCGGGCGCGGTTCAGCTCCTCGGAGACGGCCGCGGCGCGCTCGATGGCCGCCTTGTACGCCTTGTCGCGTGGCTTGCCGCCGAGCAGCGCGGCCTCGGCCAGCGGAGCCTTGCCGTTCTTCGCCTTCGCGTCCTTGCCGGACTCCTTGTAGGCCTCGAAGGAGTACGCGCCGAGCAGCACGCCCTCACCGACGGCGCCGGCGTCGGCGGCCTCGGTGAGCGGGAGGGCGAAGGCGGCCTTCTTGGAGCCGGTGAGCGCACGGGCGGCAGCACCGGCGGCCCTGCGCAGCGCCTCGGCGTCGAATCCGGCGTCCTTCTCGGGCTCGGTGCCGAGGCCCACCGCCACCACGACGGGTGTCTTGAAGCCGGCCGGCGCGGGCAGCTTCGTCACCTCGCCCTCGGCACCGGAGGCACCGAGGGTCTCCAGGACGCCGGCGAGCCGGCCGTCGTACGCCTTGTCCACGGCCTCGGCGCCCGGAGCGACGACCGGGCCCTTGTTGCCCTTGGCGACACCGATCACGATCGCGTCGGCCCGCAGGCCGGGCGCCGCGGCGGTGGAGAGAGTGAGAGCAGTCACGGTGGTGAATTCTCGCTTCCGTATGAAGTCTTGTCATGGCCGAATGCGGGTGGGTCGACCGGGCCCGACAACCGACCCTGGATCTCTCCTGCGGTGCGGTCTCCGCCTGGGCGGGCGAACACCCGGCACGAGCCTACGCTCGCGACCGCGCTCGCTCTCTCCCGCGGGTCCGTGGTTCGTCGCCGGGCACCCGGGACGGCGCCGTACGGCACCGGGGGATGCGAGATCATTCCTGGCGTACGCCACCACCCCCCGCCCCTGGAGTACTCCCGTGAGACGCCCGGCCCTGTCGATAGCCCTGCTCCTGCTGCTCACGGCCTGCACGGCGTCCCCCGACGCGGAACCGGAAGCCCGTGACCACTGGCAGCCCCGGCCCGGTACCGCCTGGCAGTGGCAGCTCAGCGGAAAGCTCGACACCTCCGTCGACGTGCCCGTCTACGACATCGACGGCTTCGACCACACCGGCGCGACGGTCGCCGCACTGCACGACGACGGTCGCAAGGTCATCTGCTACCTGTCCACCGGCGCCTGGGAGGACTTCCGCCCCGACGCCGACGAGTTCCCGAAGTCGGTACTGGGCAAGGGCAACGGCTGGGAGGGTGAACGCTGGCTGGACATCCGGGCGACGAACGTCCTGGAGCCGCTGATGGCCGAGCGCGTCGACATGTGCCGCGAGAAGGGCTTCGACGCCGTCGAGCCCGACAACATGGACGGCTACAAGAACGAGACCGGCTTCCCCCTCACCGCCGACGACCAGCTCCGCTACAACCGGCTCATCGCGAAGCTCGCCCACGACCGGGGCATGGCCGTCGGACTGAAGAACGACCTGGACCAGATCCCCGACCTGGTGGACGACTTCGACTTCGCGGTCAACGAGCAGTGCGCCCAGTACGGCGAGTGTGCCGACAACCAGCCGTTCATCGACGCGGACAAGGCGGTCTTCCACGTCGAGTACGAGCTGCCGGCCGAACGGTTCTGCGACGACTCCCGTGAGCTGCGGCTGAGTTCGATGCTGAAGAAGTACGAACTCGGGGCGTGGCGCGAGGCCTGCTGACCCCGGATCGCGGACCCCGGGTCGTGAGTCGCGGACCCCGGGTCGTGAGTCGCGGACTCCGGGGCGCGGGTCGCGGGTTGCGGGGGCTCAGCCGAGGACCAGCACCACGAGGGCGGTGGTGGCGGCCGTCTCCGCGACCCCGCCGAAGACGTCACCGGTGACCCCGCCGAAGCGCCGGACGCAGTGCCGCAGCAGCAGTTCGGCGACGACGACGGCGGCCGGCACGGCGAGCGCCGCCCCGATCACGCCGTACGGTCCGTCGTACGTCCCGATGAACGCGCCCGCCGCCACCCCGCCCGCAGTGACGGTGGCGGCGACGGCCAGCGCGCCACCCAACGGCACCACCCCTGCCACCGCCGCGCCCAGCCCCTCCGGGCGGGCGGCGGGCACCCCGGCCCGGGTGGCGAGCGTGAGCGCCAGCCGGGCGGCGGTCGCCGAGACGACGGCCGCGAGCGCGCCCCGCGCCCAGGAGGCGTCGTAGGCCTGGGCCAGCGCGGCCACCTGGGCGAACAGCACGAGAACCAGGGAGAGTACGCCGAACGGCCCGATGTCCGACTGTTTCATGATTTGCAGCGCGTCCTCGGCGGGCTTCCCGCTGCCGAGCCCGTCCGCGGTGTCGGCCAGCCCGTCCAGGTGCAGCCCCCGGGTGAGCACGGCCGGCACGGCGGCCGTGGCAACCGCGGCGAGCAGACTCCCCGCGCCCAGGAACAGCAGCAGGAGCCCGACGGCCGCGGCGGCGGCGCCGACGGCCAGCCCGGCCAGCGGCGCGCACAGCATGCCGCCACGCGCCGCCTCCCGGTCCCAACGGGTCACCCTGACCGGGAACACGGTGAGGGTGCCGAACGCGAAACGGAGGCCGTCGGGGAAGGGGGTCCTGAACACCGGCGCAGACTACCCGCCGGTCACCGGGGCACGAGCCCCGCCCCAAGTGCGCGTACGGGAGACCGGTGGCAGCGCGACACGCCCCCCCACCCGCACGCGCACCGGCGCGACCCGGGCGACCCGGGCCGCGCCGGTTCACTGATCGTCGGCCGGGGCCGCCTCACCGTCGGATACCACCGGAAGCTCCGCCGCCAACGCCGCCGCGGCCTGTACCAGCGGCAACGCCAGCAGGCCCCCGGCCCCTTCGCCCACGGTCACGCCCTGGGACAGCAGCGGCTCCAGGGCCATCCGGTCCAGCGCCTTGGTCTGGCCCGGCTCCCCGCTGTCGTGCGCGGCCAGCCACCAGTCCGGCGCCCGGAAGGCGACCCGCTGCCCGACCAGCGCGCACGCGGCCGTCACGACGCCGTCCAGGATCACCGGCGTCTTCCGCACCGCGCTCTGCAGCAGGAAGCCCGTCATGGCGGCGAGATCGGCGCCGCCCACCGTCGCGAGCAGCCGCAACTGGTCCCCGAGCACCGGCCGGGCCCGGCGCAGCGCGTCGCGGATCGCCGCGCACTTGCGCATCCAGGCCAGGTCGTCGATCGCCAGCCCGCCCCGCCCGGTGACGACGGACGCGTCCGTCCCGCACAGCGCGGCGACCAGCACGCCCGCCGCCGTGGTCCCGCCCACGCTCACATCGCCGAGCACCACCAGATCGGTACCGGAGTCGGCCTCCTCGTCGGCTACCGCCATCCCGGCCCGGAAGGCGGCCTCCGCCTCCTCGAGGGTCAGCGCGTCCTCGACGTCGATGCGCCCGCCGCCGCGCCGCACCCGGTGCCCCGCGACCTCGGCCGGCAACGTCTCCGCGTCGCAGTCCAGGGCCATGTCGACGACCCGGACCGGCACGCTCAGCCGCCGGGCGAGCACGGACACGGGCCGGCCGCCCTCCAGCACCTCCCGCACCAGGTCCGCGGCGGTGCCCGCGGGCCGCGCCGAGACGCCCAGCTCGGCGATCCTGTGGTCGCCGGCGAAGAGCACCACCCGGGGCCGTTCGACCGGCCGCACCGGTACGGCGGACTGCGCCGCGGCCAGCCACTCACCCAGGTCGTCCAGGCGGCCCAGCGATCCGGGCGGGACGACCTGACGCTCCCGGCGCGCCTCGGCGTCGCGGCGCACCCCGCCGTCGGGGCGCTCGATCAGATCGGTGAAGTCGTCGAGATTCAGCGAGCTCATTCGCCGAACAGTACCGGCCCCGGTCGAACGCTACGGCGGACCGGTGCGCACCGCGCCCGCGCTGCGTCGTTGCACTCCGGATCGTGAACACCTACGTAACGTTTTGCCTGAATTGTCGTATGTCGTCCTTCTGACCGCTCTCCTCCTCTCCTCTCGTGCCGGGAGCCGCCCATGTCCGGATCCTCCACACCCTCCGACCCGTCGGCACGGCCTTCCGTCCCCCCGGTGCCTCCCGTGCCCCGGTACGGGCCGCACCGCGAGGACTGCCCCTGGTGCGGCTCCCGGCGACTGCGCACCCGCCCGCGCCGCGAGGACCCGCGCCGGGCCGCCCCCGGCAGGTCCGTCCTGGAACGCTGTTCGGACTGCCGGCACGCCTTCCGCAACCCCCCGCCCACGCCCGGCCCGGAACACTCACTGGTCCGGGCCGGAGTCCGTCTGAGACACGGCCTGGCCGCCCGCGCGATGCTCCGCCGCTGCCCCGACCCCGAGAGCTGGCTCGATGTCGGCACCGGCGACGCCGACTTCCCCCACACCGCGCGCGCCCACTTTCCGTACACCTCCTTCGACGGCCTGGACCCCAGCCGCCGCGTCCTGCGCGCCCGCGCGGTCGAGCGCGTCGAGGAGGCGTTCGTCGGCCGTCTGACGGACCCGCACATCGCGGCACGCCTGCGCGCCCGCTACGACGTCGTCAGCCTCTTCCAGCACCTGGAGCGCGTCCCGGACCCGCGCGCCGAACTGCGTGCCGCCCTCCATGTGCTCCGCCCCGGCGGTCATCTGCTCGTGGACGTGGTGGACCCGCGCCGCCTGCTCGTCCTCACGCCCGGCGCCTCGCACCCGGCGGGGCTGCGCGTCGAACTGGCGGCACAGGGCTGCACGGTGCTCACCGGCGCGCGGGCCCACCGCGTCATCGCGCGCAAGGACGCGTCAGCCCCGTGGTACCCGTCACCCCCGTGGTACCCGTCAGGCCCGCGGTACCCGTCGGTTGCGTAGCGCCACCGGTGGATCCCGCACCGCGGGTGGGTCCCGCACGGCCGGTGGGTCCCGCGGTACCGCCGGTAGGACGGCAGTACCGCCGCGGGTCCCGCAGCACTGCGGGACCCGCGGCAGGACCCGCGGCACCGCCCGTGAACCTCGTCGCACCGCCCGTGGGACCCGCGGCGCCCGTCAGCCGCGCAGCACCAGTGCCTGTCCCGCCACCACCAGCAGCACCTGCTCGCACTCACCCGCGAACGCCGCGTTCACCCGCCCGAGTTCGTCCCGGTAGCGGCGGCCCGACGCGGTGGCCGGCACGATCCCCGAACCCACCTCGTTCGACACCGCGACGACGGTGCGCCGCGTGCCGCGGACCGCCTCCGTCAGTTCCCGCACCCGGTCCCGCAGGGCCCGTTCCCCGCCGTCGGCCCATTCCGCGTCGTCCCACGCCCCGACGGCGTCCATCGCGTCCGTCAGCCACAGCGACAGACAGTCGACGAGCAGCGCCGGCCCGTCGTCCTTCAGCAGCGGGACCAGGTCGCACGTCTCGACGGTGCGCCAGGAGCCCGGCCGCCGCTCCCGGTGGGCGCAGACCCGTGCCGCCCACTCGGTGTCCCCGTTGCGTGAACCACCCGTCGCGACGTACAGCACCTCGGGAAAGGCCTCCAGCCGGCGCTCGGCCTCCAGCGACTTCCCCGACCGGGCCCCGCCCAGCACCAGCGTGCGCCGCGGCACGTCGGGCACGTCCTCGTAGGAGCCCACCACCAGCGTCGTCCCGTCCGGAACCGCCCGCGCCCCGGCCGCCGAGAGCCGCCGCGCCAGCTCCGGCCCCGGAGGCACGTCGTGGCCGAGGTGGACGGCGACGACGTCCGTCGTCGGGCCGACCGCGCCCACCGCCCGCAGCCTCGCCAGCGCGTCCGGCCGCCCCACGACGTCCGCGAGGACCAGGTCGTACGTCTCGGCGGGCTCCTCCAGACCGGCCGGCGCCCCGCCCGGCGGCAGATACAGCAGCCGCTGCCCGTCCGGACCGCTCACGGCGTACCCGGTGCCCGGCGAGTCCATCGCCACCGCCCGCACCCGGTGCCCGGTCAGCAGCGCCAGCTCCCGCCCGTCCGGCACCCGCCCCGGCTGCGGCAGCCCGGCCGGCACCTCCACGGCGGGGCCGTCGTGCGGGTGCGACAACAGCACTTGCCGTACGCCGGTCAGGGAGTGCCCGGCGCGCGCGGCGGCGAACGCGGCGCCGGGCGTCAGGTCGAGCAGCAGCGCCCCGTCCACCAGCAGCGCGGTCGCCGCGCGCGCGTTCTCGCCCTGGGCCGCGGCACAGGCCGCGCAGGGACAGTCGGGGCGGGGGAGTCCCGCGGGGGCACCGGTGCCGAGCAGAGTCACGTCCACGCACCGATTTTCCCCGGTCGCCCCGCGACATGCGCGCCCGAGGCCCCCTATGGGGCGCGGGGCGGTCCTCTACGGAGCGCGGGCGGCCCCTCCGGTCCCCGTCCGACCCCGGTCCCGGCCCGCTCTTGTCTCCCGGCCTTCTACGGCGCGTCCGGCTCAGCGCATAGGCTGCGGGCGGAGGCCGGACCAAGATCCGGGTTCCGCTCTGCATGTGCTCACATTTCTTGGAGGCGTACATGGCGGCATGGACGTGGCGGTTCGAGACGGCGGACGGGACGGAGGTCCCGCCCGCGGTGCAGCCCGAGGAGTTCACGACGCAAGGGGACGCCGAGTCCTGGATCGGTGAGTACTGGAAGGACCTCAAGGAGGGCGGCACCGACCAGGTGCGGCTGTTCGAGGACGCCACCGAGATCTACGGCCCGATGAGCCTGCACGCCGAAGAGGCCGAGGCGGCCGAAACAGCCGAAACAGCCGAAACAGCCGGAACGGCCGAGGCTGCCGACGAGCCGAAGGCCTGACCGGCGGGAGGGGCCGGCCCCGGACCGGGCCGGCCTCGCCCCGTCACTGCTCGCCCAGCGTGACCTCGGCGGTCCGTTCGTCGCCGTCGCGGGTGTAGGTCACCTTCGCCCGGTCGCCCGGCCGCATCGACGCCAGCGCCTCGGCCAGCGAGGTGATCGTGGTGATGTCCGTGTCGCCCAGCCGGACGACGACGTCCCCGGGTCGCAGCCCCGCCTTGTCGGCGGCTCCGCCGTCGCTCACCTCGACGACGGCCACGCCCGCGGGCCGGTAGCCGTCGTCGACGACCGTACGGGCGGTGACGCCGAGCGCCGCACGGCCCGAGTCGGTCACCCGGCCGTCCTCGATGATCTGGCCGGCGATCGTCCTCACCATAGACGCCGGGATCGCGAACCCGATGCCGGGCGCCGCGCTGTCGCCGAGGCCCGGGTCGGTCGCGGCCAACGTCGGAATGCCGATGACCTGGCCGTCGAGGTTCACCAGGGCGCCTCCGCTGTTGCCGGGGTTGATGGCCGCGGAGGTCTGCACCATGTTGCCGATGGTCGCGCCCGTACCACCCCCGCTGCTGCCCTCGGTGACGGTCCGTCCGACCGCCGACACGATGCCCTGCGTCACGCTGGAGGACAGCCCGAGCGGCGAGCCCATCGCCAGCACGATCTGCCCGACGTCCACCTTCGAGGAGTCGCCGAAGCGGGCCGCCTTCATGCCGTCGGGCACCCTTTCCAGCCTGATGACGGCGAGGTCCTGCTCGGGGTAGGAGGAGACCAGCTCGGCGGCGAGGGCCTCCTCGTTGCGGGCGGTCGTCACCCGGAAGGTCCTGCTCTCCCCGACGACGTGCGCGTTGGTGACGACGTGTCCCTTGTCGTCGTACACGACCCCCGAGCCCAGGGAGTCGCCCGCCTGGATCTGCACGACCGACGGGAGCACGTCCTTGATCACCCGCTCGTAGTCGGCCTGCAGGTCGTTGGCCGCGAACGGCGCGGCTGCCTGAGCCGTGTCGGCCTCCCGCGCGCTCGGGGCCTTCGGGCCGGATCCGGCGCCGGTGTCGGAGCAGCCGGCGACGAGCAGCAGGGAGCAGACCAGCGCGGCGCCCGGGAAAAGCAGCCTCGGCGGCACACGGGTACGGCGGGTACGGCAGACACGACGGGCGGGGGAAGCATCCATGCCCCGAGTCTCACCGCGCACGGGAACCCCGGCTCCCGGTGAACACCCGAACGGGCGCCGCGCGCCGCTACCCCGCACGCCCGCACAGGTGGAGCAGCGCCGCTACCCCCGTACCCCGCACAGGTGGAGCAGCGCCGCTACCCCGCGGTACGGGTCGGTCCGGCCGGCCCGCGCCTCGGCGGCCAGCAGGATCTCGAGGTCGTCCGGGACCGGGGCGCCGTCGGGCGCCGCGTCCGTGAAGACGCGCACGCCGTACCAGGTGCGCAGCGGGGCGCCGATGCTCGCGAGCTTCGCCGTCAGCGTCGCCAGCCGGTCCGCGCGGACGTCGAGGCCCAGGTGGTTGTGGTAGAGGGTGGTGTCGAAGGCCGCCAGCGCGCCGGCCCACTCGCCGTGCAGGCCCGGGCGCAGGGCGAGCGCGTCGCCGTTGCGTACCAGGAGCGACAGCAGCCCGCCCGGCGCGAGCATCCGGGCCAGTCCCGCGAGCAGCGGGTCGGGCTCCTCGACGTACATGAGCACGCCGTGGCAGAGCACCACGTCGAAGCTGCCCGGCAGGAAGTGCACGCCGGTGTCCCGGCCGTCGCCCTCGATGATCCGCACCCGCTCCCGGATGCCCTCGGGCTGGCAGGCGAGGGCGTCGCGCGCCGCGGAGATCATGGTGGCGTCCCGCTCCAGGCCGGTCACCTGGTGCCCGGCCCGGGCCAGCCGCAGCGCCTGAGTGCCCTGCCCCATGCCGACGTCGAGCACCCGCAGCCGCTTGCCGACCGGGAAACGCCCGGCTATCTGCTCGTCCAGCTGCCGGGCCACCAGCTCCTGCCGTACGACGTCCCGCAGATCACCCAGCCCGTTCAGCCAGGTACCGGCCGCGTCGCCGGCGAACGGCGTCGTGCTCAGGGCCGCTCCCCGCGCTTGACCTGGGGCTTGGGCAGCCGGAGCCGGCGCATCTGGAGGGAGCGCATCAGCGCGTAGGCGACGGCACCGCGCCTGCGGTCGTCGGGGAAGCGCTCGGCGAGGCGCTTCTTCAGCCGGAAGCCGGTGACGATCGAGTCCAGCACGATCGCGACGATCACGACCAGCCACAGCAGCAGTGCCACGTTCTGCAGAACGGGCATCTGGATCATGCTCATCACGAGGATGATCACGGCCATCGGCAGGAAGTACTCCGCGATGTTGAACCGCGAGTCGACGAAGTCGCGCGCGAACTTGCGGACCGGGCCCTTGTCACGGGCCGGCAGGTACCGCTCGTCGCCCTTCGCCAGCGCCTCGCGCTGTCGGGCCATCGCGGTCCGGCGCTCCTCGCGCTGGCGCTTGGCGGCGTCCTTGCGCGTCATCGGAGTGTTGGCGACGCTGCGGCGCTGGGACTGGGCCGCACTGCGCTTGGGCGTCGGCCTTCCCTTGGGGGCCTGCGGGTCACGGGGCTGATTGGAGTCGGTCACCGGCGTCTTGACGAGGCTCGGTGCCTTCTCTTCCTTGGCACGGCTACGGAACACAAAACCCAAGGGTACGGGGTCTCGGGGTGTGGACCCCAGCCCGGTGGGGAACGATCCGGCAACACCGGTCGTCTGCAAATGGACAGAGGGGACGTTGCGTACGCCCTCGGCCACCGGGTCATTCCGGACAACCCGGGGGCCACCTACTCCCTACGCCGGACCGGGAGCGTACGCAGTCGTCCTTGGGGATGAGCGCATCCGTCCCCGAACAGTGCGGTAATGGATGCAGGGCCCGTACTGTGGGTTCTGTCGCAGGTGCTGGAGCCGAAGTCGGTCAGAAGGGGGCGCGCGAAGCCCATGAGCGGTGTCATGAAGCGTATGGGGATGATCTTCCGCGCGAAGGCCAACAAGGCCCTTGACCGGGCCGAGGACCCGCGCGAGACCCTCGATTACTCGTACCAGAAACAGCTGGAGCTGCTGCAGAAGGTGCGCCGCGGTGTCGCCGACGTGGCGACCAGCCGCAAGCGCCTGGAGCTCCAGCTCAACCAGCTCCAGTCCCAGTCGTCCAAGCTGGAGGACCAGGGCCGCAAGGCGCTGGCGCTGGGCCGCGAGGACCTGGCCCGCGAGGCGCTCTCCCGGCGCGCCGCGCTCCAGCAGCAGGTCACCGACCTGGAGACGCAGCACGCCACGCTCCAGGGCGAGGAGGAGAAGCTCACCCTGGCGGCCCAACGCCTCCAGGCCAAGGTGGACGCCTTCCGTACGAAGAAGGAGACCATCAAGGCCACCTACACCGCGGCCCAGGCGCAGACCCGCATCGGCGAGGCCTTCTCCGGCATCTCCGAGGAGATGGGCGACGTCGGCCTGGCCATCCAGCGGGCCGAGGACAAGACCGCCCAGCTCCAGGCCCGGGCCGGCGCCATCGACGAACTGCTCGCCTCCGGCGCCCTGGACGACCAGTCCGGCATGCACAAGGACGACATCCAGGCCGAGCTGGACCGGCTCTCGGGTGGTACGGATGTAGAGCTGGAACTGCAGCGCATGAAGGCCGAGCTCTCCGGGGGCAGCGCCTCCGACCGGCAGGCCATCGAGGGCGGCCAGGGCGAGGGCCAGGCGCAGTCCCAGCAGCAGCCGCAGGACACTCCGCGCTTCGACAAGCAGTAGCCCACGCCTAGGAGGGCGACATGATCGTACGGATCATGGGGGAGGGCCAGCTGACGCTGGCCGACGGCCGTCTGGCCGAGCTGAACAAGCTGGACGACGAGCTCCAGGCCGAAATGGAGAACGGCGACGGCCCCGGCTTCCGCGCGACCCTCCAGGCTCTTCTGGCCAAGGTCCGAGAGCTGGGCGAGCCCGTTCCGGACGACTTCCTGGAGCCGTCCGACCTCATCCTGCCGTCCCCGGACGCCACTCTGGAGGACGTCCAGGAACTGCTGAGCGACGACGGCCTGATCCCGGGCGGGGCGTGACCCTTTCAGCCGACCCGGGGGCGCGTCCCTCCGGCCGGCGGTCACTGGACGCGGGCGGGCCATCGGGTCACGCCCACTCCAGCTACCGTAAAACGCCGTGAGCACCCTCGCCCGCGCCCGCTGCACCATCGGCGCCCATCCCTACGCCCTGGACACGGCCATCGCGGCCGCCGTCCTGGTGTGCATGGTCGCCGGCTCCTTCGTGGACCCGCACGGTCCCGAAGGGGTCAGCTGGGCCCTGCGCACCCCCGACGTGCTCAGTCTGGCCCTCATGGCCGTCGGCGCCGCCGCCCTCGTCTTCCGCCGCCGCGCCCCCCTGGTGATCCTCGCGGTCACCGGCGGTGTCGCCATCGTCGAGGGCGTCACCGGCGAGCCCCGCGCGCCCGTCGTCATGTCCGCGGTCGTCGCCCTCTTCACCGTCGCCGCCTCCACCGACCGCCCGACCACCTGGCGGGTCGGCCTGCTCACCATGACGGTGCTCACCGGCGCCGCCATGCTCGCCGGGTCCCTGCCCTGGTACGCGCAGGAGAACCTCGCAGTCTTCGCCTGGACCGGCATCGGCGCCAGCGCCGGGGACGCCGTCCGCAGCCGGCGCGCCTTCGTCCAGGCCATCCGGGACCGGGCCGAGAAGGCGGAGCGGACCCAGGAGGAGGAGGCCCGCCGCCGTGTAGCCGAGGAGCGGCTGCGCATCGCCCGCGACCTGCACGACGTGGTCGCCCACCACATCGCCCTGGTCAACGTTCAGGCCGGGGTCGCCGCCCACGTCATGGACAAACGGCCCGACCAGGCCAAGGAGGCCCTCGCCCACGTACGGGAGGCCAGCCGCTCCGCGCTGGGCGAGTTGCGCGCCACCGTCGGTCTGCTCCGTCAGTCCGACGACCCGGAGGCCCCGACCGAACCCGCCCCCGGCCTGGACCGTCTCGGGGAACTCGTCGCCACCTTCCACCACGCCGGGCTGCACATCGAGGTGGCCCGTACCGATCAGGGCACCGACCGGCCCACCGCCGTCGACCTGGCCGCCTACCGCATCATCCAGGAGGCGCTGACGAACGTGCAGAAGCACGCCGGGACGGGGGCGAAGGCCGAGGTCAGCATCGTCCGGGTCGGACCGAACATCGAAGTCACCGTGCTCGACGACGGCGGCGGCGAGGGCGACACCCCGGCCGGGGCCCCCGGCGCCTCCACCAGGGTCTCCGACGCCCCTGCCGGGGTCTCCGACGTCTTGGCCGGAGCCGTCACCGACAGAGGCGGTCACGGCCTGCTCGGCATGCGCGAGCGCGTCACCGCCGTGCGCGGCACCCTCACCACCGGTCCCCGCTACGGAGGCGGTTTCCGGGTCCATGCGATCCTTCCGGTCAGGAACCGCACCGATGCCGCGGAGGGCCCCGTATGACGATCCGTGTCCTGCTCGCCGACGACCAGGCGTTGCTGCGCAGCGCCTTCCGGGTCCTGGTCGACTCCGAGCCCGACATGGAGGTGGTGGGGGAGGCGTCCGACGGCGCGGAGGCGGCCCGGCTGGCCGCCGAACAGCGGGCCGACGTGGTGCTGATGGACATCCGGATGCCCGGCACCGACGGCCTGGCCGCCACCCGTCTGATCAGCGCGGACCCGGCCCTCGCCCATGTCCGGGTGGTCATTTTGACCACGTTCGAGGTCGACGACTACGTGGTGCAGTCGCTGCGCGCGGGTGCCTCCGGCTTCCTCGGCAAGGGCTCCGAACCCGAGGAACTGCTCAACGCCATCCGCGTCGCGGCCGGCGGCGAGGCGCTGCTGTCCCCGGTCGCCACCAAAGGGCTGATCGCCCGCTTCCTCGCGCAGGAGGGCACGGCCGGTGAGGATCGCGACCCCGCCCGCGCCGAGCGGCTGGACACGCTGACGGTGCGTGAGCGGGAGGTGCTGGTCCAGGTCGCCGGCGGACACTCCAACGACGAGATAGCCGAGCGGCTGGAGGTCAGCCCGCTCACCGTCAAGACCCATGTCAACCGGGCCATGTCCAAACTGGGCGCCCGCGACCGGGCCCAGCTGGTCGTCATCGCGTACGAATCCGGGCTGGTACGTCCAAGGGTGGAGTGACCCCGGCCCGGGTGTACTGCGGCGGGAGTATGCGTCGGATAAGGAAATGGACCTGGGGCCTAGGGAACCGGGGTCGTCCATGGCCCATGGTGTGGGGTGGGCGCTCACGTGTGGCGTCCACGTGTGGCGCTGCATGTGCCCCGTCCCCCGCTCGGCCACAGAAGAGAGACCCTGATCCATGTCCTGGCTGTCGAGATTCAGCCTCGCGCAACGGGCCCTGATAGGGCTGATGTCGATCGTCGCGCTCGTTTTCGGGGCGATAGCGATCCCCCAGCTCAAGCAGCAGTTGCTGCCCACCATCGAACTGCCCATGGTCTCCGTGCTGGCTCCCTACCAGGGTGCCTCGCCGGACGTGGTCGAGAAGCAGGTCGTCGAACCGATCGAGGACAGTCTCGAAGCCGTCGACGGCATCTCGGGCATCACCTCGACGGCCAGTGAGGGCACCGCCGTCATCATGGCGTCCTTCGACTACGGCCCGGACACCCAGCAGCTCGTCGCCGACGTCCAGCAGGCCGTCAACCGGGCCGGCGCCCAGCTCCCGGACGACGTGGACCCGCAGGTCATCTCCGGGTCGACGGACGACATCCCGACCGTCGTCCTCGCCGTCACCTCGGACAAGGACCAGCAGGCGCTGGCCGACCAGCTCGACAAGACGGTCGTCTCGGAGCTGAAGGACATCGACGGGGTCGCCCAGGTCGTGATCGACGGCGTCCGGGACGTCCAGGTCACCGTCACGCCCGACCAGGCGAAGCTGGCCAAGGCGGGCGTGGCCCCGCAGGCCCTCGCCCAGTCCCTGCAGGCCGGCGGCGCGACCGTCCCCGCAGGCTCCTTCGACGAGGAGGGCGCCAACCGCACCGTCCAGGTCGGCGGCGGCTACACCTCGCTGAAGCAGATCCAGGACCTCATGGTCACCGGCGAGGGCGTCGACAAGCCGGTCCGCCTCGGTGACGTCGCCACCGTCGAGGAGGAGGAGGCCAAGGCCACCTCCCTCACCCGTACCGACGGCAAGCCGTCCCTCGCCGTCGCCGTGACGATGGACCACGAGGGCAGCGCGGTCGCGATCTCCGACGCCGTCGAGGACAAGCTCCCCGAACTGCGCGAGCAGCTCGGCTCCGGCGCGACGCTCACCGTGGTCAGCGACCAGGGCCCGGCGGTGTCCAAGGCGATCAAGGGCCTGACCACCGAGGGCGGCCTCGGTCTGATCTTCGCCGTCCTGGTCATCCTGGTCTTCCTGGCGTCCATCCGCTCCACCCTGGTCACCGCGGTCTCCATCCCGCTGTCGGTGGTGCTCGCCCTGATCGTCCTGTGGACCCGCGACCTGTCGTTGAACATGCTGACGCTGGGCGCCCTGACCATTTCCATCGGCCGGGTCGTCGACGACTCGATCGTGGTCCTGGAGAACATCAAGCGGCACCTCGGCTACGGCGAGGAGCGCCGCGAGGCCATCCTCAAGGCGGTCCGCGAGGTCGCCGGAGCGGTCACCTCCGCCACGCTCACCACGGTGGCCGTGTTCCTGCCGATCGGCCTGGTCGGCGGCATGGTCGGCGAGCTGTTCGGTTCGTTCAGCCTGACCGTGACCGCCGCGCTGCTGGCCTCCCTGCTGGTGTCTCTGACGGTCGTTCCGGTGCTGTCGTACTGGTTCCTGCGTCCGCCGAAGAACACGCCCGAGGACGCGGACGAGGCCCGCCGGCTGGCCGAGGAGAAGGAGGCCAAGAGCCGCCTCCAGCGCCTCTACGTCTCCGTCCTGGGCTTCGCCACCCGCCGCCGCCTGTCCAGCCTGGCCATCGCGGTCGTCGTGCTCATCGGCACGTTCGCCATGGCGCCGCTGCTGAAGACGAACTTCTTCGACCAGGGCGACCAGAAGGTCCTGAGCATCAGTCAGGAGCTGGAGCCGGGCACCAGCCTCGCGGCGACGGACGCCCAGGCCAAGAAGGTCGAGAAGCTGCTCGGTGAGACCGAGGGCATCAAGGACTTCCAGGTCACCATCGGCTCGTCCGGCTTCATGGCCGCCTTCGGCGGCGGCACGGACACCAACCAGGCCACGTACCAGCTCATGCTGGAGGACTCGGCGTCCACCGAGGACGTCCAGGACCACATCGAGGACGGGCTCGCGAAGCTCGACGGCGTCGGCACCACCACGGTCGGCGCCGGTGGCGGCTTCGGCAGCCAGGACCTGAGCGTCGTCGTCAAGGCGGCCGACGCGCAGGTGCTGCGTGAGGCCGCCGAGGAGGTCCGCGAGACGGTCGCCGGGCTCGACGACGTCACCGACGTGACCAGCGACCTGGCGCAGAGCGTGCCGCGCATCTCGGTCAAGGCCAACGCGAAGGCCGCCGAGGCCGGGTTCACCGACCAGACACTCGGCGCGGCCGTCGCCCAGGCCGTGCGCGGTACCCCGGCGGCCAAGGCGGTGCTGGAGGACACCGAGCGCGACGTCGTCATCAAGTCGGCCCAGCCGGCCGAGACGCTGGCCCAGCTGAAGGCCCTGAACCTGGGTCCGGCCAAGCTCGGCGACATCGCCACGGTCGAGCTGGTGGACGGTCCGGTGTCGATGACCCGCATCGACGGGCAGCGCTCGGCGACCGTCACGGCCAAGCCGACCGGCGACAACACCGGCGCGGTGGGCACGGAACTCCAGTCGGAGATCAACGGGCTGGACCTGCCGGCCGGCGCCACCGCCGAGATCGGCGGCGTCACCGCCGACCAGGACGAGGCGTTCGTCAACCTGGGCCTGGCCATGCTCGCGGCGATCGCGATCGTGTTCATGCTGCTGGTCGGCACCTTCCGGTCGCTGGCCCAGCCGCTGATCCTGCTGGTGTCGATCCCGTTCGCGGCGACCGGCGCGATCGGCCTGCTGCTGGCGACGGGCACCCCGATGGGCGTCCCCGCGATGATCGGCATGCTGATGCTGATCGGCATCGTGGTCACCAACGCGATCGTGCTGATCGACCTGATCAACCAGTACCGCAAGCAGGGCTACGGCGTCGTCGAAGCGGTCATCGAGGGCGGCCGGCACCGTCTGCGGCCCATCCTGATGACGGCCCTGGCGACGATCTTCGCCCTGCTGCCGATGGCGCTGGGCGTCACCGGCGAGGGCGGCTTCATCGCCCAGCCGCTGGCGGTGGTGGTGATCGGCGGTCTGATCACGTCGACCCTGCTGACCCTGCTGCTGGTCCCGACGCTCTACGCGATGCTGGAGCTGCGCAAGGAGCGGCGCGCGAAGAAGAAGGCGGCGAAGAAGAACGGCGACGCGCCGTCCCCGTCGCAGGCATCGGACGAACCGGAGCCCGCGAACGTCTGAGTCCGCGCGAGAACGGCTCAGGTCCCGCCCGACACCGAAGGTGGTCGGGCGGGACCTGAGCCGTTCGAAACGCCCCGCACGGGCGCCGCACGGGCGAACGAGTGGGAAACCGTCCCCTACGGCAGGGCGAGCATCCGCTCCAGCGCCAGCTTCGCGAACGCCTCCGTCTCCTTGTCGACCTCGATGCGGTTGACCAGGGTGCCCTCGGCGAGGGACTCCAGCGCCCAGACCAGGTGCGGCAGGTCGATGCGGTTCATGGTCGAGCAGAAGCAGACCGTCTTGTCCAGGAAGACGATCTCCTTGTCCTCGGAGGCGAAACGGTTCGCCAGCCGCCGGACCAGGTTCAGCTCGGTCCCGATGGCCCACTTGGAGCCGGCCGGGGCCGCTTCCAGGGCCTTGATGATGTACTCGGTCGAGCCGACGTGGTCCGCCGCCGTCACGACCTCGTGCCGGCACTCGGGGTGCACCAGGACGTTCACGCCCGGGATGCGCTCACGCACGTCGTTCACCGAGTCGAGGCTGAAGCGGCCGTGCACTGAGCAGTGGCCCCGCCACAGGATCATCTTCGCGGCGCGCAGCTCCTCGGTGGTCAGCCCGCCGTTCGGCTTGTGCGGGTTGTAGAGGACGCAGTCCTCCAGCGACATGCCCATCTCCCGCACCGCGGTGTTGCGGCCGAGGTGCTGGTCGGGCAGGAAGAGCACCTTCTCGCCCTGTTCGAAGGCCCAGTCCAGGGCCCGCTCGGCGTTGGAGGACGTACAGATCGTGCCGCCGTGCTTGCCGGTGAACGCCTTGATGTCCGCGGACGAGTTCATGTACGAGACGGGTACGACCTGCTCGGCGATCCCCGCCTCGGTCAGCACGTCCCAGCACTCGGCGACCTGCTCGGCGGTGGCCATGTCCGCCATGGAGCAGCCGGCCGCCAGGTCGGGCAGGACCACCTTCTGGTCGTCGGAGGTCAGGATGTCGGCCGACTCCGCCATGAAGTGCACACCGCAGAAGACGATGTACTCCGCCTCCGGGCGCGCTGCCGCGTCCTTGGCCAGCTTGAAGGAGTCGCCCGTGACGTCGGCGAACTGGATGACCTCGTCGCGCTGGTAGTGGTGACCGAGTACGAAGACCTTGTCCCCGAGCTTCTCCTTGGCCGCGCGGGCGCGCGCGACCAGGTCCGGGTCGGAGGGCGAGGGCAGGTCGCCGGGGCACTCCACACCGCGCTCGCTCCTCGGGTCGGCCTCCCGGCCGAGGAGCAGCAGGGCGAGGGGCGACGGCTGGACGTCGAGCTCCTGGGTTTGGGCGGTGGTCACGACACCTACCCTTTCTACTTTTCGTCGAACTGACGCTATATATCATAACCGGTTCACGTCAGTTTGACGATGCTCATTGTGTCGGTGTGACGTGAATCCCGCTGCCCGAGCCGCTGTCCGCTCCCCGGGGTGTGTGCGAGCATGAAGGGAAGGCCGAGGGACAAGACACGGGTCCGCCCCGGAATGAATCCGCGGCCCCGCCGGTTGGAATCGTCGGCAAGCAGTCTCCGTACAACCCGGGAGAGATGTAGATGTCCGTATCGGACGAGACCACCACCGTCACCGACGGCATCATCGTGACCGACGCCGCCGCGGCCAAGGTCAAGGCCCTGCTCGACCAGGAAGGCCGTGACGACCTGGCGCTCCGCGTCGCCGTCCAGCCCGGCGGCTGCTCCGGCCTGCGCTACCAGCTCTTCTTCGACGAGCGCTCGCTCGACGGCGACGTGGTGAAGGACTTCGACGGCGTCAAGGTCACCACCGACCGCATGAGCGCCCCCTACCTGGGCGGCGCCACCATCGACTTCGTGGACACGATCGAGAAGCAGGGCTTCACCATCGACAACCCGAACGCGTCGGGCTCCTGCGCCTGCGGCGACTCCTTCAGCTGAGCCGCGCGGCTCACGCGCCACAGTCGTGACAGAGGGCGGCGGCCCGGGGACCACCCCGGGCCGCCGCCCTCTTGCCCGCCCGTCTGCCCGTGCCTGCCCGCCCGGCTGTGCGAACGTGCCGTCACCGGTTCCCGGACGGCGCCGGCAGTCGCGCGCCCGGCTTGTGCACGGGGATCTCCTCGCCGTCAGAGCTCACGACCGTCCGGTCGCCGAGCGGCTCGTCCAGCGGCACCGTCCGCTCGTACTCCTTGGCGATCAGGATGCAGACCTTGTCCGGATGCGGGGTCTCGGTCACGGTGACCGTCACCTTCTCCCCGCTCTCCTGCGCCGTGGCCTCGTAGTCGGAGCACACCCCGCCCGTGAAGCGCACGGTCAGTTCCCCGCCCTCGGCCGTGTAGCCGCTGACCTGCACGTCCCGCGGGTCCGTCGGCGCCGAGGACGGCTCGTCGGACGGGGAGGGGGAGGGTGAGGCGGGGGCCGAGGAGGTCAGGTACCTGGGGTCGACCGCCGGATACGTGACCGTGACGGCGTCCTTCGAGCCCGGCGCCCGCACCTCGAACAGCCAGGACGGCACCAGCGTCTGCCGCCCCCGCACCGGATGCGCGGCCAGTCCGAACACCGCGTCCTCGACCGTGACCGTCTGCTTCTGCGGCTTCTTCGGCGCGCCCGTCGGCAGTGCGCAGGACAGGTCCGCGCCGTCCTGGTGCGGTACGGGGCTCGCGCAGCCGCCGATGCCGGATCCAAAACCGCCGCCCGGCGCGTTCAGCAGTGCCAGCGTCTCCTCGGCGCCCAGGACGGGGTACGTGTCCCCCTTGACCGGTGCCTTCACCCGGCCGCTGCCGCCGACCACGTCGCCCTGCGCGCCGACGACCACACCGGTCGTCCAGCCGTACGTGGGCAGCCCGCCGACCTCGGGTTCGGCGTTCACGGCCCGCCGGGCGCCCATGACCTGGCCGGCGTCCAGCTTGGCGTCGTCCTGGCCCAGCGCCTTCAGTACCGGCGCCGCCGCCTTCTTCGCGGCCGCCTCGCTGACCGGGCTCCCGTCGGCGGACGGGGCCTTGCACACGGCGCCCTTCTCGCAGTTGTCCGTGCCGGGCGCGTAGCGGTGGAAGGTCCAGGTGCCCGGCGCCTGCCGGTTCACCGTGAGAAGGGGCCCGGAACCGTCCTTGGCGTTGCCGACCTTCCAGGCCTCGCCCTGCTCGCGGGGCGCCCCGTCGACCCCGAGCGCCTTGGCCAGCCGGGCCACCTCCGCCTCGGTGACCTTGCCCTTCGCCCTGTACACGGGCGCCGAGCCGGGCCCGTCGGGGAGGGTGCCGTCGGCGCGGTAGGTGACGCCGTAGGGGTCCGGCTCGCCGGGGGCGATGCCGTTCGTACCGTCCTGGCCGCCGGGGGTGGGCGCCCCGTGGCCGTCCAGGACGAGCGGCGGGGGCGTGTCGTCGCCCGACGCCCCGGACGCCGTACCGCCGTCCGCGCCGCCACCGGAGGCGGACGAGGCGAGGTAGGCCCCGCCGCTGCCCACGAGCAGCACGGCGGCGGCCACGGACGCGACGACGACGGCCGGGGGGCGCCGCCGCGCGGGACGCCCGGTGCCGGCCTCGTCGGCGGCGGTGGCGTCGTCGTTGTCGGGTCGCTCGGTGTTCACCGCATCGCTCCTTCGGCTGTTACTGGGGACAGCGATGGGACGCGGTGGAGGAGGATCCGGTTCCCGGCGGCGCCACGCGTCGCCCGAACGGCCGCGAAGCCGCCCGGCCAACCGTCAGGCCGCCCTCCGGTGCTCAGTCGCCGTAGTCCGACATCGCGTCCAGCAGCCGGGCCGACGTCCGCGGCACCCGCACGCCGTGGAGGAGCGAGACGGGGACGGGACGGGTCGGGTCGGGTGCCGGAGCCTCCCAGCGCGGGGCCATCCGGGCGCAGTCGCCGCGCAGCGACGCCAGGTCGCCGTCCAGGTCGGCCGGAGCGGGGTCGGTGGTCCTCAGGTTCGTCATAACAGCACCGTAGGCACGGTCCGTACCGCGAAGAAAGTTGTACTACCGGGTAGTTTCGTCCGCTTCGGGCCGGGGGCGCTCCCGGGTAGCGTTGACCGACAACCCGCCTCCCCTCAGGAGAGAGTCCACGCCGTGCGCATCGCAGTCACCGGCTCCATCGCCACCGACCACCTCATGACCTTCCCCGGTCGCTTCTCCGACCAGCTCGTCGCGGACCAGCTGCACACGGTCTCGCTCTCCTTCCTGGTCGACCAGCTCGACGTACGACGCGGCGGCGTCGCCGCGAACATCGCCTTCGGCATGGGCCAGCTCGGCACCCGGCCGATCCTGGTCGGCGCCGCCGGCTCGGACTTCGACGAGTACCGGGCCTGGCTGGACCGGCACGGCGTCGACACCGGCTCGGTGCGCATCTCCGAGACCCTGCACACCGCCCGCTTCGTCTGCACCACCGACGCCGACCACAACCAGATCGGCTCGTTCTACACGGGCGCGATGAGCGAGGCCCGCCTCATCGAGCTCAAGACCGTCGCCGACCGGGTCGGCGGCCTCGACCTGGTCTCCATCGGCGCCGACGACCCGGAGGCCATGCTCCGGCACACCGAGGAGTGCCGCACGCGGTCCATCCCGTTCGCCGCCGACTTCTCCCAGCAGATCGCCCGGATGAACGGCGACGAGATCCGGGTGCTGCTGGACGGGGCGACCTACCTCTTCTCCAACGAGTACGAGAAGGGGCTCATCGAGACCAAGACCGGCTGGACGGACGAGGAGATCCTCGGCCGCGTCGGCCACCGCGTCACCACCCTCGGCGCGCGGGGCGTCCGCATCGAGCGGGCCGGCGAGGAGACCGTCGAGGTCGGCGTCCCGGACGAGGAGCGCAAGGCCGACCCCACGGGCGTCGGCGACGCCTTCCGCGCGGGGTTCCTGTCGGGCCTGGCCTGGGGGGTGTCCCTGGAACGGGCCGCGCAGGTCGGCTGCATGCTCGCCACGCTGGTCATCGAGACGGTGGGTACGCAGGAGTACCAGCTGCGGCGGGTGCACTTCATGGAGCGGTTCACCAAGGCGTACGGGGACGAGGCCGCGCAGGAGGTCCGGACGCACCTGGGCTGAAGGCGGCCTGACGGCCAAGGGGGAGACCCTGGAGGAGCGTCGCCGGGCGCGGGTGCGTGGGGGCTGGTCGCGCCCGCGCGGCGGAGCCGTACATCGATACAGCCCCGCGCCCCTGCCCGGCGCAGCCCGTGCCATCGCCCGGCGCAGCCCCGTGCCCCTGCCCGGCGTCAGCTCACCCGGCGGACCAGGTACGCGGTTCCCCTCTCCGCCGGCTGCTCGCCCGCGTACTCCTGCCCCCGCATCTCGCACCACGCCGGGATGTCCAGGCGGGCGGCCTCGTCGTCGGACAGGACGCGGACCGTGCCGCCCACGGGCACGTCGCCGACGACCCTGGCCAGTTCGATCACCGGAACGGGGCAGCGCCGGCCCAGCGCGTCCACGACCAGGTCCGCTCCCGCCTCGCGGGCACTGTCCGCGGCCACCGGCGCCCCCAGCTTCTCCCGTACAGCGGCCACCGGCGCCCCCAGCTTCTCCCGTACCGCGGCCACCGTGCCCGGCAGCACCTCCAGGAACCGCTCGACGTCCTCGGCCGGCGTCCCCGGCGGCAGCGACACCCGGACGTTGCCCTCGCTGAGCACCCCCATCGCCCTCAGGACGTGACTCGGCATCAGGGTGCTGCTGGTGCAGGACGAACCGGAGGAGACCGAGAAGCCCGCACGGTCCAGCTCGTGCAGCAGAGTCTCCCCGTCGACATAGAGACACGAGAAGGTGACGGTACCGGGCAGCCGGCGCACCGGATCGCCGACCACCTCCACATCCGGCACCAGGGCCGGCACCCGGGCCCGGATCCGCTCCGTCAGTTCCCGCAGCCGGGCCGCCTCTCCGGCCGCCTCGGCCCGCACCGCACGCAGCGACGCCGCCGCGGCCACGATCGCCGGAAGGTTCTCGAAGCCGGGCGCCCGGCCCGACTCCCGCTCGTCCCCGGGCCCTTGCGGCGCGAACCGCACACCCTTGCGTACGACGAGCAGCCCGACCCCGGACGGGCCACCCCACTTGTGGGCGCTCGCGGTGAGCAGTGACCAGTCGCCCGCCACCCTTCCCCACCCCAGCGACTGGGCCGCGTCCACCAGCAGTGGCACGCCCGCCGCCCGGCAGGCCTCGGCCACGTCCGCCACCGGCTGTTCGGTGCCCACCTCGTGGTTGGCCGACTGGAGGCAGGCCAGCGCGGTGTCGCCGCGCAGGGCCGCCGCGTACGCCGCCGGGTCCACCGCCCCCGTCCGGTCCACGGCGACCTGGGTGAGCGTCCCACCACCGGACTCGTGCGCCTCGGCCGCGTGCAGTACGGAGGAGTGTTCCACGGCGGACACGATCAGGTGATCTCCCGCGCGGCGACGTCCGGCCAGCGCTCCCGCGACGCCCGAATGCACCGCCCGCGTCCCCGAAGGAGTGAACACCAACTCGTCAGCCCGGCACCCCACCGCCTCGGCCGCCGCCTCCCGCGCCGCGTCGAGCAGCAACCGCGCCCGCCGCCCCTCCCGGTACAGCCGCGCGGGATCGGCCCACCCCTCGTCCAGGGAGGCCAACAGGGCCTGTCGGGCAACGGGATGGAGGGGAGCGGCGGAAGCAGCGTCGAAGTAGGCCACACGGCAACGCTATGACGTGCGGCGGGGGAGTGCCGACCAGGGGCGCGGTACCGGGCCGGTGGTCGGCCCGGCCGCGCGGCCGGGCCGGTCGCGACCGGCCGCGACGCACCGTCAGTCGCCGAACAACCCCCGGTCCCGGCTCCGTGGGCGTCCGATCCCACCCTTGGGAGTGACCGACGGCGCGTATGCCACCCTCCCCGCGAACCCCCGGAGGGCGTCGGCTAGGGTTTGGTCCGCATAAACATCAAACCCCTGCCCGACGCAGGGCGGCGACCGACCAGCGAGAAGGCCGCAGCCGAACAGCGCGGGCGAGACTCTCGGGAAGGCGCTACGTGAGTCCCAACGGCTCCGACCGCTCGCCGCGGCGCCCCATGCGGCGGAAGCTGCTGCAGGCACTGACCGCGGGCCTGGTCCTGGCGACCGCCACCGGTTGCACATGGGAGGACTTCCCC
This sequence comes from Streptomyces marokkonensis, assembly GCF_039539045.1. NCBI lineage: Bacteria > Bacillati > Actinomycetota > Actinomycetes > Kitasatosporales > Streptomycetaceae > Streptomyces > Streptomyces marokkonensis. Next base: position 5,943 of record NZ_BAABCQ010000079.1, on the reverse strand, counting down.
CGCCTCGGCATGCCCACCCCCACCACGGAAGAGGCTCCGCGGATCCTCTCCCTGTGGCAGGGATCGTGGGCTGCCGCGCTGGTTACCGGCGTGCTGGTGTGGGGCCTGATCCTGTGGAGTGTCTTCTTCCACAGGCGCACCCGCACCAAGGTCGAGGTCCCTCCGCAGAACAGGTACAACCTGCCCATCGAGGCGCTGTACACCATCGTTCCACTCGTCATCGTGTCGGTGTTGTTCTACTTCACCGCCCGTGACGAGTCCGAGCTCATGAGCCTGGAGGACAAGCCCGACGTCACGGTCAACGTGGTCGGCTTCCAGTGGAGCTGGTGCTTCAACCACGTCGAGAACGTCGAAGGCTCGTCCGGCGACGCGAAGACCTCCAAGGAACTGGACGCGATCCCGAAGCGGTTCAAGGACGACTTCCCGGCGAACGCCGGCGGCGTCTACGACTGCGGTGTCCCCAGTACGCGCAACCCGCAGAACAACAACCCGGGCCCGACCCTCTGGCTCCCCAAGGGCAAGAAGGTCCGCTTCGTCCTGACCTCGCGTGACGTCATCCACTCCTTCTGGGTGGTGCCGTTCCTCATGAAGCAGGACGTCATCCCGGGCCACACCAACGCCTTCGAGGTGACCCCCAACAGGGAGGGCACCTTCATGGGCAAGTGCGCCGAGCTGTGCGGCGTGGACCACTCCCGGATGCTGTTCAACGTCAAGGTCGTCTCCCCGGAGCGTTACGAGCAGCACCTCCAGGACCTCGCGAAGAAGGGGCAGACCGGTTACGTTCCCGCCGGCATCGCGCAGACGAGCCACGAGAAGAACCGGGAGACGAACAACCTGTGAGCATCCTCAACGAACCCCAGGGTGCCTCGGCAGCGGAGGACTCGTACGAGAACGAGCTGCCGGTACGGCGCAAGCAGCCCGGCAACGTCGTGATCAAGTGGTTGACGACCACCGACCACAAGACGATCGGCACGCTGTATCTGGTGACGTCGTTCGCGTTCTTCGTGATCGGCGGCGTGATGGCGCTGCTCATGCGCGCCGAGCTGGCCCGTCCGGGCCTGCAGATCATGTCGAACGAGCAGTTCAACCAGTCGTTCACCATGCACGGCACGATCATGCTGCTGATGTTCGCGACGCCGCTGTTCTCGGGCTTCGCGAACTGGATCATGCCGCTGCAGATCGGCGCGCCGGACGTCGCCTTCCCCCGGCTGAACATGTTCGCCTACTGGCTGTACCTGTTCGGCTCGCTCATCGCGGTGGGCGGCTTCCTGACCCCGCAGGGCGCGGCCGACTTCGGCTGGTTCGCCTACTCCCCGCTGTCCGACGCGGTGCACTCGCCCGGCATCGGCGGCGACCTGTGGATCATGGGTCTGGCCTTCTCCGGCTTCGGTACGATCCTCGGCTCGGTCAACTTCATCACCACGATCATCTGCATGCGCGCGCCCGGCATGACCATGTTCCGCATGCCGATCTTCACCTGGAACGTGCTGCTGACCGGTGTGCTGGTCCTGCTCGCCTTCCCGGTGCTGGCCGCGGCCCTGTTCGCGCTGGAGGCGGATCGCAAGTTCGGTGCGCACATCTTCGACTCGGCCAACGGCGGAGCGTTGCTGTGGCAACACTTGTTCTGGTTCTTCGGGCATCCAGAGGTGTACATCATCGCGTTGCCGTTCTTCGGCATCGTCAGTGAGATCATCCCGGTCTTCTCCCGCAAGCCGATCTTCGGCTACATGGGTCTGATCGCCGCGACGATCGCGATCGCCGGTCTGTCGGTGACGGTGTGGGCCCACCACATGTACGTCACGGGCGGCGTGTTGTTGCCGTTCTTCTCCTTCATGACCTTCCTGATCGCGGTACCGACCGGTGTGAAGTTCTTCAACTGGATCGGCACCATGTGGAAGGGGTCGTTGTCCTTCGAGACACCGATGCTCTGGTCCACCGGCTTCCTGATCACCTTCCTCTTCGGTGGTCTGACCGGTGTCATCCTGGCCTCGCCGCCGCTGGACTTCCACGTCTCGGACTCGTACTTCGTGGTGGCGCACTTCCACTACGTGGTGTTCGGCACCGTGGTGTTCGCGATGTTCGCCGGCTTCCACTTCTGGTGGCCGAAGTTCACCGGCAAGCTGCTGGACGAGCGGCTGGGCAAGATCACCTTCTGGACGCTGTTCATCGGCTTCCACGGCACCTTCCTGGTCCAGCACTGGCTGGGCGCCGAGGGCATGCCGCGCCGGTACGCCGACTACCTGGCGGCCGACGGCTTCACCGCCCTGAACACGATCTCGACGATCAGCTCGTTCCTGCTCGGCATGTCGCTGCTGCCGTTCTTCTACAACATCTGGAAGACGGCCAAGTACGGCAAGAAGGTCGAGGTGGACGACCCGTGGGGCTACGGCCGTTCGCTGGAGTGGGCGACCTCCTGCCCGCCGCCGCGGCACAACTTCCTCACGCTGCCGCGCATCCGCAGTGAATCCCCCGCCTTCGACCTGCACCACCCCGATGTCGCCGCGCTCGACCAGCTCGAGAACGTCGGTCACGGGGAGAAGACCCTCGCCGGTGGCAAGGAGGCCGGGAAGTGAAGATCCAGGGCAAGCTCTTCATCTGGCTGAGCGTCTTCATCCTGGCCGTCGCGGTCGTCTACGGCTACTGGTCGAAGGAGCCGGTCGGCACCACGGCCCTCTTCATGGCCTTCGGCCTGGCCATCATGATCGGCTTCTACCTGGCCTTCACGGCCAGGCGGGTCGACGTGGGTGCCCAGGACGACAAGGAAGCGGACGTCGCGGACGACGCCGGCGAGGTCGGGTTCTTCAGCCCGCACAGCTGGCAGCCGCTGGCCCTCGGGCTCGGCGGAGCGTTCGCCTTCCTGGGCATCGCGGTCGGCTGGTGGCTCGTGTACTTCTCGGCACCGATCCTGCTGATCGGCCTGTTCGGCTGGGTCTTCGAGTACTACCGCGGTGAGAACCGCACCCAGTAGCACGCGCCGAGCGCCGAGGGGCCCGGACACTCCGTCAGGAGCGTCCGGGCCCCTTCGTCTGCCACACCCGCCTCACCCGTCCGGCTTACCCGCCGTGCCGCCATTGACGCCGCTCCCTAGCGTGAGGTCATGAGCAACACGGTTCACTTCCAGGCGCGGGGGCGTACGGTCGTCGGCTGCACCCTGCTGGTGATCGCCCTCGGCGCGAGCGTCACCGCCTGCACCCGCGGTGACGACAACCCGCTGTCCGCCGCGCCGTACGACGCGGCCGGGCAGATCTCCTTCAACGGCCCCACCGAGGCCGGGAAGAAGGCCGATCCGGACAAGCCCCTGGAGGTCGTCGCCGAGGGCGCCGACGGGCGCATCACGGACGTCACGGCCATGGACGCGGCGGGCCGCCACGTCGCGGGCGAGCTCTCCGCCGACGGAGCCCGCTGGCACAGCACCACCCCGCTGGCCGCCGGCGCCCGCTACACGGTGCGGATCAGCACCGAGAACGGCGACGGCGCGCCCGGCCGCAAGGTCCTCACCTTCGAGACCGGCCGGCCCAGCAGCAAGAAGACCCTGGACGTCTCCTTCGGGCCCGAGGCGGGCGCCTACGGCGTCGGCCAGCCCGTCACCGCGGAACTGAGCCAACCGGTCCGGGACAGCGCCCAGCGGGCCATAGTGGAGCGCGCCCTGAAGGTGGACTCCACACCCGCGGTGGAGGGCGCCTGGCACTGGGTGGACGACAAGAAGCTCCACTACCGGCCCAAGGAGTACTGGCCCGCCCACGCCACCGTCCAGGTCCGCAGCACCCTCGACGGCATCAAGATCGGCGACCGGATGTGGGGCGGCACCGCCAAGCCCCTCACCATCACCACGGACGACCACGTCGTGGCCGTCACCGACGCCGCCGCGCACACGCTGACGCTCTACCGGGACGGCGAGGAGGTCAGGCAGATGCCCGTCACCGCGGGCAAGCCCGGCTTCGAGACCCGCAACGGCGTCAAGGTCGTCCTGGCCAAGGAACCCTTCGTACGCATGCGCAGCAGCACCGTGGGCATCGCCGAGGGCTCCTCGGAGTCGTACGACCTGCCCGTCTACTTCGCCACCCGGGTCACCTGGAGCGGCGAGTACGTGCACGCCGCCCCCTGGTCCGTCGGCTCGCAGGGCCTGGCCAACGTCAGCCACGGCTGCGTCGGCATGAGCACCGCCGACGCGGAGTGGTTCTTCGACGCCGTCCAGGAGGGCGACCTCGTCGAGGTCGTCAACTCCGGTGGCGAGACGATGGAGCCCTTCGGCAACGGCTTCGGCGACTGGAACCTCGACTGGACCGAATGGCACACGGGGAGCGCCCTTACGGGTGGTACCCCGGACGGCCGGAGCACGGCCGAGCAGGCCAGGCTGAGGCCGCAGAGCGTGTGAGCGCGCCCCGGGGGCGGCGCGCCCGGGGCGCGGGATCGTACCGATGTGCGGCTCGGCCGTGCGAGCGCGACAGGCCCACGACGGCGCCGCACCCGCCCCACGGGGCGCGGGCGGGCCGCCGAGGCATCCTCCGGACGCCCCGGCCCCCGAAGCGTCCTCAGACGCCTTCCAGCCTCTTCTGGCGCAGCAGCGAGGCCAGCGCGCCCGCGAACTCCACCGGCTCCACCGGCAGCGTCACAGCCGCCTCCGCGCGGCTCCACGTCGCCAGCCACGCGTCCTGCGGCCGTGCGATGAGCAGCAGCACCGGCGGGCACCGGAAGACCTCGTCCTTGATCTGACGGCACAGGCCCATGCCCCCCATGGGCACGGCCTCGCCGTCGAAGACGCAGGCGTCGATCCCGCCCTTGTCCAGCTCCTTGAGCGCGGCGGCCGGAGTGGCGCACTCCACGAACTCGACCACGGGCACGTCCGGAGCCGGCCGGCGACCGGTCGCCAGCCGCACCTGCTCGCGGGTGTTGGAGTCGTCGCTGTAGACCAGCACCGTGGCGGTCGGCTGCATGCTTCCTCCGATACGCAGTGAAACAGTCGTAGCCCGTCGCGCCGGATGCTACTCCCTCGGACACCTCGTCAACACTGGTTCGGGCAGGGCTTCGACACGGCTTCGAGGGCCCGTTCGATGGGCCATACGGGCAGTACAGACGGTGCGGACACTCCGAACGGCACCCCCCGGGGTGAGGGCGGGATAAGCGACCGACATAATGTCGGTCGTGGCGACAGCAACGACAGTAGAAACCGGGCACGCGCACCCGTCGGTCAACCGGCCGAACCTCACCAGCGTCGGAACCATCATCTGGTTGAGTTCCGAGCTGATGTTCTTCGCGGCCCTCTTCGCGATGTACTTCACCCTGCGATCGGTGACCGGCCCGGACTTCTGGTCCGAGAAGGCCGACGCGCTGAACATTCCGTTCTCCGCGACGAACACCACGATCCTGGTGCTTTCCTCCCTCACCTGTCAGCTCGGCGTGTTCGCGGCCGAGCGCGGGGACGTGAAGAAGCTCCGGATGTGGTTCATCGTCACCTTCGTGATGGGTGCGATCTTCATCGGCGGTCAGGTGTACGAGTACACCGAGCTGGTCAAGCACGAGGGCCTCTCGCTCTCGTCGGACCCGTACGGCTCGGCGTTCTACCTGACCACCGGCTTCCACGGACTGCACGTGACGGGCGGTCTCATCGCCTTCCTGCTGGTCCTCGGCCGCACCTACGCGGCCCGGAGGTTCACCCACGAGCAGGCGACAGCCGCCATCGTCGTGTCCTATTACTGGCACTTCGTCGATGTGGTCTGGATCGGCCTGTTCGCCACGATCTACCTGATCAAGTAGTCGCGGCGCGCACCCGCGCAATACCAGAAGCATCGACGCAGAAGATGCTGACACCGGGGTAATCCGTGAAAAAGCTCTCCGCACGACGACGCCACCCGCTGGCGGGGCTCGTCGTCCTACTCCTCCCGCTGGCATGCACAGGGGGGGTGTACGCCCCGGTCGCACCCGCGGGCAAGGCGCAGGCCGGTG